>JAEYUH010000298.1 GCA_023432725.1 Actinomycetes bacterium
ACGATTTCCGGATCGCGCTGTCGACCCACGACTACGACCGGCTCACCCCGTACTCCAAGACCCTCAACTCCGAGATCGTGCCCCAGCTGCGCAGCTACGCCACCGAGCACGGCTACATCTTCAACGGCCCCGTCACCATCGAGTACCTGCTCGACGAGTCGCTCCCGGTCGGCAGGTTCACCGTCACATCGGCCGCCGTCGCAGGGGTGGACGCCGAGCCGGCCACCCCGTCCGAGATCCGCCACGCCGCGCTGGTGGTCGAGGTGAACGGCGTCCGGCACCCGCTCAACCCGCCCGGACTGACCATCGGACGCGGCACCGACGCCGACCTGCGGATCAACGACCCAGGGGTCTCGCGGGTCCACGCCCGGATCGTGGTCAGCGGCACCGGCCCGCAGCAGCAGCTCGTGATCGACGACCTCGGCTCCACCAACGGCATCGTGGTGGACGGCCAGCGGGTGCGGCACGCCGCGCTGACCGCCGGCAGCCGGATCGAGATCGGCTCCACCCGCCTGGCCATCACCTCTCCCGTGGCTGATGTCTGAACTGGTAGTGCTGGGCCTGAAGCTCGGGTTCCTGGCGGCGCTGTGGCTGTTCATCCTGTTCGTCGCCAACGTGGTGCGCACCGACCTGCTGGGCCGCAGGCTGAGCCCCGCCGAGCTTGCGGCGGCGGGGGCGATGGTCGCCGGCGACCCCGTCCCGAAGCTCAGCAAGCGCGCCGAGCGCAAGCTGCCGAAGACGCTGAAGGTCACCCACGGGCCGCAGGCAGGGTTCACCCTGCCGCTGGGCCAGCCGATCCTCATCGGACGCGCCTCCGACTGCCAGTTGCTGCTCGACGACGACTACGTCTCCACCCGGCACGCCCGGATCAGCCTCGGCGCCGCCGGCTACCAGCTGGAAGACCTCGGCTCGACCAACGGCTCCTTCGTCAACAACCAGCGGGTCTCCACCGCCACCCCGATCGGGCCCTCCGACACCGTCCGGATCGGCCGGACCCTGATGGTGCTGGAGAAGTGAGATGACGTTGGCGCTGCGCTACGTCGCCCACTCCGAGGTCGGCCTGGTCCGCAAGAACAACCAGGACTCCGCCTACGCCTCGCCCACCATGCTGGTCGTCGCCGACGGGATGGGCGGCGCCGCAGCCGGCGACCTCGCCTCCGCGGTCGCCATCAAGGAACTCCGCCAGGTGGACGGCAGCCACGTCGGCGAGGACATGCTGACCGCCTTCGAGGACGCCATCACCACCGCCTCGGAGCAGATCGCCGCGCTGGTCACCTCCGACCCCGCCCTGGACGGGATGGGCTCCACGGTGTGCGGGGCGATGTTCGACGGCACCCTCTTGGGGGTGGCCAATATCGGCGACTCCCGGGCCTACCGGTACCGCGACGGGGCGCTGACCCGGCTGACCCGCGACCACTCCTGGGTGCAGACCCTCGTCGACGAGGGCAGGATCACCGAGGCGGAGGCCCTCGAGCACCCGCACCGCTCGCTGATCCTGCGGGTGGTGAACGGCCAGCCGCACCACGTGCCCGACCTCGAGCTCGCCGAGGCCGCCGCCGGCGACCGGCTGCTGATCTGCTCCGACGGGCTGTGCGGCATGGTCACCGACGCCACCATCGAGGCCGCCATGGACGGCGAACTCGACGAGGTGCTGGAGCGACTGATCGAGCTGGCCCACGACACCGGCGGCCAGGACAACATCACGATCATCCTCGCCGACATCGTCGAGGGCGAGGGGACGACGGCCCCCCAGGTGCTCGGCTCCGCCGCCGCGCTCGACCTGGACGCGCCCTTCGACGTCACCACCATGCAGCTGCCCACGCTGGCCGAGGCGGCCCTCGCCGAGGACCCGCTGCTGGCCAGGGAGCGGGCCCGCTACGCGCCCACCACCCGCGGCCGGGTGAGCACCTGGCTACGGGTGACGATCGCCGCTGTGGTCACCCTCGGCCTGATCGGGGGCGGGCTGGGGCTGTGGTACTCCTACACCCAGCGGCAGTTCTTCGTCGGCCCCAACGACGCCACCGTCGCGATCTTCCAGGGCGTCCCGGAACCGGTGCTCAACCTGCCGCTGTCCACCCTGGTCGAGGCCGACGCGACCCGGCTGGACGACCTGCCCCCCTACTACCAGGAGCAGGTGCGGGCCACCATCAGGGCGGAGTCCCTCGGCTCGGCCCGCGGCATCCTCGCCACGCTGCGGATCAAGGCCAAGGAGTGCATAGCGCAGCGCGAGGCGCGCGCCACCGCCACCGCCACCCCGACTCCCACCCCGACGCCGACCGGGACGACGAGCCAGACCCCGCCCGCCACCACCCCGGCGTCCACAGCGACCCCCGGCTCCCCGACCCCGACCGGGTCCCCGTCCACCACCGCCTCACCCACCCCGAGCCCTACCAACACCCCGCCGCCGGCGCCTGAGGAGTGCTGACATGGCGGACGTCATCGTCTACCGCAAGCGACGGGGCGTCGAGGCGTTCATGCTGGTGCTGGCGCTGGCGATCTCCCTCGGCGGTTACCTGCTGATCCACCTCAACACCGAGGCGGAGTTGCCGCAGGGCTGGCCGTGGGCGGTCGGGATCTCCGTCGCCATCACGATGGTCGCCCACCTCGTGGTGCGCTGGAAGGTGCCGTACGCCGACCCGCTGATCCTTCCGATGGTGGTGCTGCTGAACGGCCTGGGCCTGGCCATGATCCACCGGCTCGACCTGGGCACCGCCGAGCGGATGCACAGCGCGGAACTGCAGCTGACCTGGACGGCGGTCGCGGTCGCGGCGTTCTGCGCGGTGCTGATCCTGCTCAAGGACTACCGCCGGCTGCACGCCTACCCGTACCTGACCTTCCTGGTCGGTCTCGGGACGCTGCTGCTGCCGCTGGTGCCCGGCATCGGCAAGGAGAACAACGGCGCCCAGATCTGGATCCAGCTCGGCAGGTTCAGCTTCCAGCCCGCTGAGGTCGCCAAGATCATCCTGACCGTCGCCTTCGCCGCCTACCTGGTCGAGAAGAAGGACGTCCTGGCGCTGGCCGGGGGCCGGCTGGGGCGGGTGATTTTGCCGCGGCCGCGCGATCTGGGCCCCATCCTCATCATGTGGGTGGCCAGCATGGCGGTGCTGGTCTTCCAGAAGGACCTCGGCACCTCGCTGCTGTTCTTCGGCCTGTTCGTCATCATGCTCTACGTCGCCACCGAGCGGTCCGGCTGGCCGATCATCGGCATGGGCCTGTTCGCCGCCGGCGGGCTCGCCGCCCTGCTCGCCTTCAGCCACGTCCAGTCCAGGGTGTCCGCCTGGCTGGACCCGTTCTCCGACTTCGACCGCAACTACCAGGTGATCCAGGCCCAGTTCGGGTTCGCCTGGGGCGGGCTGTTCGGCACCGGCTGGGGACTCGGCAGGCCCAACCTCACCCCGCTGGCCAAGACCGACTTCATCTCGGCGGCGATCGGCGAGGAACTCGGCCTGGTGGGCCTGGCCGCCGTCATGGTGATCTACGGGCTGATCGTCGCCCGCGGGCTGCGGGCCGCACTGGGCGCCCGCGACCCGTTCGGGAAGCTGCTGGCCGCCGGCCTGTCCTTCGTCTTCGCCATCCAGGTGTTCGCGATCCTCGGCGGGGTCACCCGGCTGCTGCCGCTGACCGGCCTCACCACCCCGTTCATGTCCCAGGGCGGCTCCTCGCTGGTCGCCAACTGGATCATGTTCGCGCTGCTGCTGCTGATCACCCACCAGGTGCGCAAGCCCGCTCTCGAACCGGCCGCCGAGCCGGTGGCGTCCCTGGCCGAGGAGGCCACCGTCGTGGTGAAGGTTCCGGCGGGCGTCGCCGCCGCCGAGCCCCGGCCGGCGCCGGATCCCGGGCTGCTGGCCGACCTGGCGAGCGTGGACGGCGACCACCCCGAGGAGGCCACCGAGGTGGTCGAACCGAAACCCGACGAACCCACCGACGTCATCGTCAGGCAGCCGGACGAGCCCACCGAGGTGGTCCAGCCGCAGCCCGACCGGCCGACCGAGGCGGTCCGACGGCCAGGAGGCGGACAGTGAACCGTCCGATCCGCCGCGTGGCGATAGCGGCGCTGGCGATGTTCGCCCTCCTGCTGCTGAACCTCAGCGCGAGCTACCTCGTGCGCTCCGACGCGCTCAACAACCGGCCCGAGAACCGCAGGGTGAGCGACGCGCGGTTCGCCCAGGACCGCGGCCCGATCATGGTCGGCAACTCCCCGATCGCGATCTCCGAACCGGTCAAGGACCGCTTCAAGTTCCAGCGCAGCTACCCCTCCGGCAAGCTGTACGCGCCGGTGACGGGCTACTACAGCTACATCTTCGGCTCGTCCGGTCTCGAGCGGTCGTTCTCCGAGCAGCTGATCGGGGTGGACGACTCCCAGTTCCTCGACCGGCTGATCAACATCCTCACCGGGGCCACCCCGAAGGGCGCCTCGGTGGAGACCACGCTGGACGCCCGGGCCCAGCGCGCCGCCTGGAAGGGGCTGGACGGCCGCAAGGGTGCGGTTGTCGCGCTCGACACCTCGACCGGGGCGATCCGGGCGCTGGTCACCAGCCCGAGCTTCGACCCCAACGACCTCGCCACCCACGACCTCGACGCCTCACGCAGGGCGTGGGAGAAGCTGAACAAGGACGGCTCCCGTCCGATGGCCAACCGGGCCACCCGTGAGATCTATCCGCCCGGGTCGACCTTCAAGCTGATCACCGCCGCCGCCGCCCTCGAGGCGGGGAGATCCGCCGACGACACCATCGACGCCACCGCCTACAAGCTGCCCGGCTCGACGGTGGTGATCAGGGGCAACTGCGGCGGCAGCGAGGTCACCTTGACCCGCGCCCTCGAGGTCTCCTGCAACCCCGGCTTCGCGCGGCTCGGCGCCGAACTGGGCGCCGACGCGCTGCGGGAGCAGGCTGAGCGGTTCGGCTTCGGCGACCAGTTCCTCGACGAGATCGGCAGCGCCGCCAGCCGCTTCCCCGAGGAGCCGGACGCCGCCCAGACCGCGATGAGCGCGATCGGCGCCTTCGACGTCGCCGCCAGCCCGCTGCAGATGGCGATGGTCGCGGCGGCGGTGGCCAACGACGGCATCGTGATGGAGCCCTACCTCGTCGAGCGGGTGCTCTCGGCCGACTTGGCGGTGATCAGCCAGACCCGGCCCCGTCAGCACTCCACAGCGGTCAGCGAGGTGGTCGCCGCCGAGTTGCGCGACATGATGGTGTCCGTTGTCGAGAACGGCACCGGCCGCCGCGCCCAGGTCGAAGGGCTCACCGTCGGCGGCAAGACCGGCACCGCGGTCACCGACGAGAAGCGGCGGCCGTACGCCTGGTTCGTCGCCTTCGCCGAGGAACTGGACCTCGCCGTGTGCGTCTTCATCGAGGACGCGGAGATCCCTGCCACCGACATCGCCGGGGGCATTCTGGCGGCGCCGATCGCCAGATCCGTGATCGAGGCTGTCCGGTGAGGGTTTGGGCTCCCACGCCGAGGGTGGGGAACAATGGGGGTCGGACGCGGGCCGCGCAGCGGCTCCGCGCGGAAAGGAAGACCTGATGACTGACGAGCCGACGCTGCTTGGCGGCCGGTACGAGCTTGGCAGCCTGTTGGGACGCGGAGGCATGGCCGAGGTCCGGCGTGCCCGTGACCTTCGGCTGGGGCGCGACGTCGCGATCAAGCAGCTCCGCGTCGACCTCGCCACCGACCCGACCTTCCAGGCCCGCTTCCGCCGCGAGGCCCAGTCCGCCGCAGGGCTGAACCACCACAACATCGTCGCCGTCTACGACACCGGCGAGGAGCCCGACCCCGCGACCGGCGTCCACGTGCCCTACATCGTGATGGAACTCGTGGACGGCCACACCCTGCGCGAACTGCTGCGCACCGGCCGCCAGATCCAGCCCGAGAAGGCGCTGGAGTTCACCCAGGGCGTCCTCGAAGCCCTGAACAACAGCCACAAGGCGGGCATCGTCCACCGCGACATCAAGCCGGCCAACGTGATGCTCACCCCGGCCGGGCAGATCAAGGTGATGGATTTCGGGATCGCCCGCGCCGTCGCCGACACCTCCGCCACGATGACGCAGACCGCGGCGGTGATCGGAACCGCCCAGTACCTGTCGCCGGAGCAGGCCCGCGGCGAGACCGTGGACTCCCGCAGCGACATCTACTCCGCCGGCTGCCTGCTCTACGAGCTGTTGGTCGGACGTCCGCCCTTCCAGGGCGACTCGCCGGTCAGCGTCGCCTACCAGCACGTCCGCGAGGCCCCCGTCCCGCCCAGCCAGATCGATCCGATGATCACCCCGGGGATGGACGCCATCGTCCTCAAGGCGCTGGCCAAGGACCCGGCCGACCGCTACCAGACCGCCGCGGCGATGCGCGCCGACATCGGACGCCTGCTGGCCGGCCAGGACGTGCTCGCCAGGCCACCGCGCCCGGCCCCCGTCCCCGCCACGGCCACCCTCGCCGCCGCGGCGCCGACCGTCATCACGTCCCCGCCCACCACCGTGCTCACCGACGACACCGGCACGCAGCCCGGCACCGCCACCCGCGC
>JAEYUH010000348.1 GCA_023432725.1 Actinomycetes bacterium
TGGTGGTGCGGCGATCGTCTGCTTATCAAATCGTGACCTGACCTTCACTTGACAGCGTGACGAGCGCGGACCTAGTGTCAGACCGTTCGATGGAACGTTTCAATCGCGGCAAGGAGGGCGCGGATGGAGAACCCAGACGCACGTCCCACGCTGGAGCTGCGCGACGTGTCGAAGAGCTTCGGCGCCGTTGTGGCACTGCGCAGGGGTCAACTCGCGCTGCACCCGGGCTCGATCCACGCAGTGGTCGGTGAGAACGGGGCGGGCAAGTCCACGCTGGTCAAGATCATGGCGGGCCTGTACTCCCGCGACACCGGCGAGATGGAACTCGAGGGCCGTCCGGTGGCCTTCCGCACCACCGCCGAGGCCAAGGCGGCCGGCATCGCCGTCATCTACCAGGAGCCGACCCTCTTCCCCGACCTGTCGGTCACCGAGAACGTGTTCATGGGCAGGCAGCCGGTGGGCCGGTTCGGCCGGATCGACCGCGCGGCGATGCGTGCCGAGGTCATTGGGCTGATGCAGCGACTGGGGGTCGCCATCGATCCGGACCGGCCCGCCCAGGGCCTGTCGATCGCCGACCAGCAGATCATCGAGATCGCCAAGGCGATCTCCCTCGACGCCAAGGTGTTGATCATGGACGAGCCGACCGCGGCGCTGTCCGGGGTCGAGGTCGATCGGCTGTTCGCGGTCGCCCGCTCGCTGCGCGACGAGGGCCGCGCCCTCATGTTCATCTCGCACCGCTTCGACGAGGTCTTCTCGTTGTGCGACACCATCACCGTGATGCGGGACGGCAGCTACGTCGCCACCGTGAAGACCGACGAGACCAGCGTCCCCGAGATCGTCAGGATGATGGTGGGGCGTGACGTCAACGAGCTGTTCCCCAAGGTCGAGGCACCCATCGGCGACGTCGTGCTGGAGGTGCGCAACCTGACCTCGCCGGGTCTGTTCGCCGACATCAGCTTCGATGTCAGGGCCGGTGAGATCGTCGCGCTCGCCGGCCTGGTCGGCGCCGGACGGTCCGAGGTGGTCCGCGCCGTCTTCGGGGTCGACCCGTACACCGAGGGTGAGGTGGTGCTCAACGGTGCCCCGCTGCCCAAGGGCGACCCCGCCCAGGCCATGAGGGCAGGCATCGGCTTCGTCCCCGAGGACCGGCGCCAGCAGGGCCTCGTGATGGAGTCGGGGATCGCTACCAACGTCACCGACGCGATCCGCCACCGGCTGGTCCGCCGCGGCGGGATGATCACCCGCAAGCAGGAGAACTCCGCCGCCCAGCAGTGGGTGAGGGCGCTCGAGGTGAAGTGCGCAGCGCTCGACTCTCCGGCGGCCACGCTCTCGGGCGGCAATCAGCAGAAGGTGGTGCTCGCCAAGTGGCTGGCCACCCAGCCGAAGCTGCTGATCATCGACGAGCCGACCCGCGGTATCGACGTCGGCACCAAGTCCGAGGTGCACCGCCGGATGTCGGAACTCGCCGGCCAGGGCCTGGCGATCCTGATGATCTCGTCCGAGCTGCCCGAGGTGCTCGGGATGGCCGACCGCATCCTCGTCATGCACGAGGGGCGGATCACCGCCGAACTGCCCCGCGCGCAGGCGACGCCCGAGTCGGTCATGTTCGCCGCCACCCACGCGTCCCAGGAGGTCCCGGCATGACCGGCGCACAGGCGACCGCAACCGGCCTCGGCGCGGCGAAGGGGATCGGCACCCGGGTGCTCGACCTGCTCCGCCGGCGCGAGACGTCCATCCTTGCGGCCTTCCTGCTGATGGTCGTGGTGACCGCTGCCGTCCAGCCCACCTTCGTCTTCAGCGTGGACGGCTGGCGCAACCTGCTGCTGAACCCGGCGATCTACATGGTGCTCGCGATCGGGGCGTCCTTCGTCATCATCACCAAGTCGGTCGACCTGTCGGTGGGCTCCACGATGGGGTTGACGGCGTTCATGATCGGCTCGCTCTACATCGCCTGGCCCGGGATGCCCGCACCGGTGGCCTTCCTCGCCGGCATCGCCTTCGGTGCAGGGCTCGGTCTGGTCAACGGGGGTCTGGTGGCGATCGCCAGGGTTCCCGGCATGGTGATCACCCTTGGCACGATGTACGTCTTCCGCGGGATCAACATCCTGTGGGCGGGCACCACCCGGATCAACGCCTCCCAGATGGGCGAGGACTTCCTGGCCTTCGGCAACCTGCAACTGCTCGGGATCCCTGCGCTCACGCTGCTGGCAGTGGTGGTGCTGCTGGCCGCCGCCTGGTACCTGTACAACACCCGCTCGGGGCGCGAGCTGTACGCCATCGGGTCGGCCCCGGCCGCCGCCGAGCTCTACGGGCTGCCGGCCCGCAGGCGTCAGCTGGTGGCGTTCGTGGTCTCCGGCGCGATGGCGGGCCTGGCCGGCGTCATGTTCGCCGCCCGCTACGGCACGATCGCCTCCAACGCCGGTTCAGGCTACGAACTTCAGGCGATCGGCGCTGCGGTGATCGGCGGCATCGCCATCACCGGCGGCTCCGGCACCGTGATCGGCGCCGCCTTCGGCGCGATCCTGCTGGCCACCATCAACTCCTCCCTCCCGCTGCTGGGTATCCAGTCCTTCTGGCAGAAGGCGGTGGTGGGCGCCCTGATCCTCGGCGCGATCATCCTCGACCGGGTGCTCGCGGTGAGGCAGAAACGCAAGCTCGTCGCAGAAAGGATGGAGCCGTGAGCGCCGCCGTCCAGCCGTACCCGGAGTTCGGCGCCCCGCTGTGGAAGCGTGTCTTCGTCACCCGCGAGATGGCGATCGTCGTCCTGCTCGCCGTGACCCTCGTGGTCGCAAGCCTTGCGATCCCGTACTTCGCCGACCGGCTCACCGCCTACAACCTGCTGCGCGACATGTTCGCCACCCTTCTCATCGCGCTCCCGATGGCGATGGTGATGATCACCGGCGACATCGACATCTCGGTCGGCTCGATGGTGGGGCTGTCCTGTTCGCTGCTCGGCCTGCTCTACTCGGTGGGCGTTCCGTTCGAGCTCGCGATGGTGCTCGTCCTGCTGGTGGGCGTCGCCGGTGGTCTGCTCAACGGTCTGCTGGTGACCCGGATCGGCTTGCCTGCGCTGGCGGTGACCATCGGCACGATGGCGCTCTTCCGCGGCATCGCGGTCGGCCTGCTGGGCACCTCGACGATCACGGAGTTCCCCGAGGCCTGGACCAACCTCACCAAGTACGAGATCGGGCAGACCGGCATCCCGTTCATCATGGTGCTGTTCCTGCTGCTGCTGGCCGCCTTCGTCTACGTGCTGCACTTCACGAGCTTCGGGCGCGGGGTCTATGCGATCGGCCTGAACTCGGAGGCGGCCGCCTTCTCCGGCGTGAATCGGGAACGGACCCGGACGATCCTGTTCGTGCTCGCCGGCACGATGTCGGCCCTCGGCGGCATCTACTGGACGCTGCTGCGCGGCACCGCTCGCGGCGACGTGGGCGACGGGCTCGAACTCCAGGTGATCGCCGCCGTTGTACTGGGCGGGGTCTCCGTCTTCGGAGGTGTCGGCGCGCTGCACGGCGTGGTCGCCGGCGTCCTGCTGATCGGCACGCTGTCGAGCGCCCTGCGGCTCGTCGGCGTCACCGCGGAAGTAATCAAGATCATCACCGGCGTACTGCTGATCGGATCAGTGGTGGCCGGCTCGTTGATCGACTGGCTCCAGAGCCGACGGGTCAAGGTCACCACGGTGGCCTCCGGCGGATAGGCGCAAGACGGGGCTCCCTCCCTCCCGGGAGCGACTCCCGACCACCCGTCCACCGGCCAACGCCGGCCGGGGGACAACAACCGAAAGGAACCTCAATGAAGTTCACGAAGACCGCGGCCGTGCTTTCGGCCGCAGCCTTGGTGATGGTGAGCGCCTGCACGACGCCCACTGCCACCACTGCGCCGTCGCCGGCGGGCAGCGAGTCCTCTGCGCCGGCGTCGTCCGCCCCGGCCGAAGGCCTGAAGATCACGGTGCTGCCGAAGAACCTCGGCAACCCGTACTTCGAGACCTCCAACAAGGGTGCCGAGGCCGCTGCTGCCGAGATCGGTGCCACCACCGAGCTGGTCGGCCCGGCCGAGGCCGCCGCCGACGCCCAGGTGCAGTACATCGAGACCGCGACCCAGCAGAAGGTGTCGGCGATCGCGCTGTCGGCCAACGACCAGACCGCCCTGTGCGACTCGGTCAAGGCTGCCCAGGCTGCCGGCGTGAAGGTTGTCACCTTCGACTCCGACGCCCCCGGCTGCCGCGACCTGTTCATCAACCAGGCCACCTCCGAGGGCATCGCCAAGGTGCTCGTCGAGATGGCTGTCGACCAGTCCGGTGGCTCGGGCGAGATCGCGATCCTGTCAGCGACCGCGAACGCGACCAACCAGAACGCCTGGATCGAGGCCATGCAGGCCTCGCTGGCGGCCGACCACCCCGACGTCAAGCTGGTCGAGGTTGTCTACGGCGATGACCAGGACCAGAAGTCCTTCGACGAGACCGCGTCCCTGCTGCAGAAGTACCCGAACCTGAAGGTGATCGTCGCCCCGACCACCGTCGGCATCGCTGCTGCTGCTCGCTACATCTCGACCTCGGACGCCAAGGGCAAGGTCATGGTGACCGGTCTGGGCACCCCGAACGACATGCGTGCCTACGTCAAGGACGGCACCGTCAAGGAGTTCGCGCTGTGGAACCCGGAGGACCTGGGCTACCTGACCGTGCACGCGATCAAGGCCCTGGCCGATGGCACCATCACCGGCGCCGAGGGTGACAAGTTCACCGCCGGCAAGCTCGGTGAGTACACCGTCGGTGCGGACAAGACCGTCCTGCTGGGCGATCCGTACCGGTTCAACGCCGAGAACATCGACAACTTCAACTTCTGATCACCACGGTCGTGCCCGGCCCGACCGGGCCGGGCACGATCTGCCAACCCCACCCCACAGGCTGTCGTCGAAAGAGCACCATGACCACCTTTGACACCATCACCGATCAACTCGCCGGCCAGGCGATCGAGCTGCCCTCCTGGGCCTTCGGCAACTCGGGGACCCGGTTCAAGGTATTCGCGACGGCCGGTACCCCGCGGACCGTCGAGGAGAAGCTCGCCGATGCCGCGCAGGTTCACGCCCACACCGGGCTGGCCCCCACCGTGGCGCTGCACATTCCGTGGGACAAGGTGGACGACTACTCCGCGCTGAGCGAGTACGCCACGGGCCTCGGCATCTCGCTGGGCACCATCAACTCCAACACCTTCCAGGCCGACAGCTACAAGTTCGGGTCGCTCACCCACGTCGACCCTGCAGTTCGCCAGAAGGCCATCGATCACCATTTCGAGTGCATCGACATCATGAACGCGACCGGCTCGCGCGACCTCAAGATCTGGCTCGCCGACGGTTCCAACTACCCCGGCCAGGCTGATCTCCGCGGCCGCCAGGACCGGCTCGCCGAGAGCCTGGCCGTCATCTACGACCGGCTCGGCCCGTCCCAGCGGCTGGTGCTGGAGTACAAGTTCTTCGAGCCGGCGTTCTACCACACCGACGTCTGTGACTGGGGGACCGCCTACGCCCAAGTCAGCGCCCTCGGCGAGAAGGCGATGGTCTGCCTCGACACCGGGCACCACGCGCCCGGCACGAACATCGAGTTCATCGTCATGCAGCTGCTGCGGCTGGGCAAGCTCGGCTCGTTCGACTTCAACTCCCGCTTCTACGCCGATGACGACCTGATCGTCGGTGCTGCGGACCCGTTCCAGCTGTTCCGGATCCTCTACGAGGTGATCCGCGGCGGCGGGTACGGCCCGGACTCCGACGTGGCCTTCATGCTCGACCAGTGCCACAACGTCGAGGACAAGGTGCCGGGTCAGATCCGCTCGGTGCTCAACGTCCAGGAGATGACCGCGAAGGCGCTGCTGGTCGACTCCGTGGCGCTCAAGGAGGCGCAGGACGCCGGCGACGTGCTGGCTGCCAACCAGGTCTTCATGGACGCGTTCTACACCGACGTCCGGGCCGTCCTCGCCGCCTGGCGGGAGTCGCGCGGGCTGCCGGCCGACCCGATGGCCGCCTTCGCGGCGTCCGGCTACCTGGGCAAGATCGCTGCCGAGCGGGTCGGCGGCACGCAGGCGGGCTGGGGGGCCTGACCCCTCCCGACCTCTCCTGATCGCCGAGGGCTACCCAAACCGCCGAGGGCTACCCACCGGGGGGAGCTCTCGGCGCATCCGGGTAGCTCTCGGCGGTTGTGGTGTGGTCCAGGGGTGCCGTCGCTGAGGTGACCCGGCGTCCTCCTACGAGCCGTCCGGGCGGGCGCGGGCGCGCTTCGTCTCACCACGACGCCGCTTGCTGGTCAGCCGACGCTCGACCGAACCGCGCGTCGGACGGGTGGCGCGCCGGGGCCGTGGCGGCGGCGCCAGTGCTCCCTTGAGAACGTCTGCCAACCGCTCGCGGGCGGCGATCCGGTTCTGACGCTGCGAGCGGAACTCGGCGGCCACGACGACCAGAGCCGTACCAACCAGTCGCGACGCCAGCCGACCAAGCAGGCGCTCACGCTGGGCCTCATCGAGGACGGACGAGGTTGCGATGTCGAAGGACAGCTGCACCCTCGAGTCCGCCGTGTTGACCCCCTGGCCGCCCGGGCCAGAGGCATGGGAGTACCGTTCGACCAGCTCACCGGCAGGGATCATGAGCCCGGCCGGCGCTCCCGGGCACGGTGCAATCCACAGACCGCTCACCAGGCAACCGTACGACTCCGGTTCGTCGAGATCGCCGACATCGCCGCCTCCCCAACGGTTGAGA
>JAEYUH010000063.1 GCA_023432725.1 Actinomycetes bacterium
GGTCCTGTTCGGCGAGCACCCGGTCAGGGCCGTGGCCTGCCTGGTCGGCCCGGGGCGCCTGCGGGTCGAGGAACTGCCGGCTCCGCCGGACGGGCCCGCGCAAACCCCGTCCGACGAGGGCGCGGAAGTGGACGGATGACCGACCTCAGGCCTGGTCGCCCGGCCCGGGGGTGTCGACCCTCAGGGTCACCCACGATGTGGTCGGCTCCGCGTCCGTCGCCGGGGGCGCGGCCGCCCGTTCGGTGTCCGCGCCCGGTTCGACGGGCCGCAGCGGGTCTCCCATCGCGGCGCGCAGCGCCTGCGCTATGGCGTTGCCGACGGCAGGGTCGAACTTGCGGATCTCAGCCATGGCGCCATCGTAGGCCCGGTCCCTGTGCCGCCGCTGTGTCAGCGGTCGGGTCCGGCGCCGGTTTGGCGACGAAACCTACGGTGGAGTAAGTTAGGCCGATCACGTCCAGAGGGAACCGCATGGATACCAACAACGTCGCTGTCATGTTCGCGGCCTCCGCGGCGGTGCACGCCTCACGCCCCGCCACCCGGGTGCGCGCAGGGGACAGCTGGACCGTCCAGACCTACGCCGAACTGGGCGCCGACGTCCGCCGGCTGGCGGCGCGGCTGATCGACCAGGGGCTGCAGCCGGGCGACCGGGTCGCCCTGTTCGCGCCCAACCTGCCGCAGTGGAGCCTCGTCGACCTGACCTGCCTGACCGCCGGCCTGGTGGTGGTCCCGCTGTACCAGACCAGCACCCCCGACCAGATCCAGCACATCCTGAGCGACTCCGGGGCACGGCTGCTGTTCCTTGCCGGGGAGTCGGAGTGGTCGCGGCTCGCACCGCTGCGTGCCGGGCTGACCGCCCTGGAGCGGGTGGTCAGCTTCGAGCCCGTCGATGCGGAGGTCGCGACGCTGGCCGAGGAGCTTGCCGCCGCCGCTGACGACGACCCTGCGGTGGACGAACGTCTGGCGACCGCCTCCGGCGACGACCTGGCCACCATTGTCTACACCTCCGGCACCACGGGCCTGCCCAAGGGCGTGATGCTGCGCCACCGCGCCTTCACCCACCAGGCCGCCGTGCTGACCAGCCACCTCTCGGTGAACCCCGACGGCTCCTCGCTGAGTTTCCTGCCGCTCAGCCACGCCCTGGAACGGGCCTGGACCTTCGTCGTGCTGACCAGCGGATGCCTCAACACCTACGTCCCTGACCCTCGCACCGTCGCCGAGCAGCTCGTGCTCGCCCAGCCGACGATGCTGGTCAGCGTCCCGCGGCTCTACGAGAAGGTCTTCACCACCGCGAAGGAGAAGGTGGCGGGCTCGGCGGTCAAGCAGCGCCTGATGGCCTGGGCGCTACGGGTAGGCGGCCGTTACCACGGTGCGGTGGCCGCCGGCAGGACGCCCTCGCCGTTGCTGAAGGCGTCCTTCCGGCTGGCTGACCGGCTCGTCCTGGGCAACGTCCGTGCGGCGATGGGTGGGCCCAAGACCGTGCTGGCCAGCGGGGGAGCGGCGCTGCGGCAGGAGATCGAGGAGTTCTTCTTCGCCTGCGGCCTGCTCGTGCTGCAGGGCTACGGGCTCACCGAGGCATCGCCCCTTGTCAGCTTCCCCTCACCGGACGCCTACCGGTTCGGCACCGTCGGGCAGGTGATCGACGGCGCAGAAGTGAAGATTACCGACGAGGGCGAGATCTGCTACCGCGGCCCCAACGTGATGGCCGGCTACTGGGGTCAGCCGGAGGAGACCGCCGCCGTGCTGGTCGACGGCTGGCTCCACACCGGCGACGTCGGCGAGCTGGATTCCGACGGCTACCTGAAGATCACCGACCGGATCAAGGACCTGATCGTCACGAGCACGGGCAAGAACATCGCCCCCGGCCCGATCGAGGGACTGCTGGCCGCCGACCCGCTGCTGGAGTACACGATCCTGCTGGGCGACAACCGGCCCTACCTGACGCTGCTGGTGTCACCCTCGCTGCCGCAGCTGGAGGACATCGGCCGCCAGCTGCAGCTGACCTGGGCGCACCGTGACGAACTGCTGGCCCATCCGGCGGTGCTGACCGAGATCCGCAAGCGGGTGGAGGCGCTCACCTCGCGGCTGGCCAACCACGAGCAGATCCGTGACCTTCGGATGATGGTCGAGGAGTTCACCCAGGAGAACGGCCTGCTCACCCCGACGTTGAAGGTCAAGCGTCGTGAGGTCGAACGGCGGTTCGCGCACCTGATCGACGAGATGTACGCCAAGGCGGGCAAGCCGCGCACCAAGTGAGCGAGGCCGGCCGCGGCGGTCGGGAAGCATGTGGGCGCGTCCGTGGTTGTCCCGGGTGGGCGCTTCGCCGCGCCACGCCTGACCCTGCCGTCCAGCCTCGGGAGCCGAGCCTTGTCCGACCACAGCCTTCGCCTCTACGAGTCGATCCTCGACCTGCTGCCGAGCCCGGAGAACCCGACCCCGCTGGTGAGGTTGCAGCAGGCCGGCGGGTTCCGCCACGCCAGGGTGTACGCCAAGCTCGAGTGGTACAACCCGTTCGGCGCCGTGAAGGACAGGGTGGCGGCCAGCCTCGTCGCCGACGCCGAGCAGCGTGGTGAGGAACTCGAGAACCTTGTCGAGCCGACCTCAGGCAACACCGGCATCGGCCTGGCCATGGTCGCCAATGCCCGGCGGTACTCCTTCGCAGCCACCATGTCGCGCGAGATCCCGCTGGAGAAGCGGACGGCGCTGCGCCTGTTCGGGACCGACCTGCACGAACTGGACGACGCGCTGTGCCCGATGCCCGGCCAGCCCGAGGGGGCGATGGCCAAGGCCACAGAACTGGCCGAGCGCCCCGGCTGGACGCAGCTGAACCAGTACCACAATGCCGCGAACCCCGAGGCCCACTACCGCACCACAGGACCCGAGATCTGGCGCCAGACCGGCGGCGCGGTCACCCACTTCGTCGCCTCGCTGGGTACCTGCGGCACCATCACGGGCGCGGGCCGCTTCCTCAAGGAGCAGAACCCCCAGGTCAAGGTGATCGGCGTCCACCCCACCGACGGCCACGACATCCCCGGGGTGCGCAGTCGGCGCGCGCTCGCGCTCACCGACTTCTTCACCCCCGACGCGTACGACGCCGTGGTCGAGGTCGGCGACGACGAGGCCTACGACCTGTGCCGCGATCTTCACCAGGTCGAGAGCATCATCGCCGGCCCGAGCTGTGGCCTGGCGCTGGCCGGGGCGCTGCGCGAGGTGCCCGACGAGCCCGGGGTGGTAGCGGTGGTGATCTTCCCGGACAACGCCTTCAAGTACCTCTCGTCCTTCCGCCGCCACCTGCCCGACCTGTTCCCGCCGGAGCCCGCGCCGGCGCCGTCCAACCCGTTCGCCGGGCACCTCGACGCCGCTTTCGCGATGGCGCGCAAGGGCCCGGACCGGATCGACGTCGGCCGCGCGAAGGAGTTGCTGGACGCCGGGGTGACGGTGATCGACGTCCGCAACCCCGACGAGGTCGCGGGGGTGCGGATCCCCGGCATCACCTACCTGCCGCTGCCCGACCTGTCGGAGGGCCGCACCGACGGTCTTCCTGCCGACAAGGACACGCCGGTGGTCACGATCTGCGCTGCCGGCACCCGCTCGCTGTACGCGCTGCTGGCGCTGAAGGCCCAGGGCTACCGCGACGTGAAGAGCGTGGACGGCGGGATGAGCGCTTGGGTGGCGGCCGGGCTGCCCACCGCCTCCGGCGTGTAGCCGGCACCCTCTCCCCGAAACCGGTAGGAATCCGCGAGCCGAGGGAACATTGGCCTCGGCCCGCGATCTGGTTCCGGTTTCGGGGCCGAGTTGGCCGGGATCGGCCTACCGGACCACACTGAGTGGGTGGCTCGCGCCACCTCGACCCAAGGAGCCCCATGGCAGATGACAGCGACGGCCGGGTGGCCGTCTACATCGACTTCGACAACATCGTCATCTCCCGCTACAACCAGCTCCACGG
>JAEYUH010000171.1 GCA_023432725.1 Actinomycetes bacterium
GGTGTACGTCGACGCCGGCGACACCGTGAAGAAGGGGACCCGGCTCGCCAGGATCGACGACTCCGACCTGCAGGACGCGCTGGCGCTGGCCAGGGCCAATCTCGACACCGCGCTGGCCAATCTCGACGATGTCGAGGACAGCGGGACCGCTGCGGCGGTCACTGCCGCCCGGGCCCAGGTGAAGTCGGCCCGCGCCGCGGTGGCGCGCGCTGAGGACGACCTGGACAGCGCGGTGCTGCGCGCGTCCATCGCCGGCACGGTGGCCGCGGTCGACCTCAGCGTCGGCGACACCGTGACCGGCAGCGGAGCCGCCAGCCAGGGCATGAACCCGAACAGCGCCGCCTCCTCCACAGCGCAGGTGGTGGTGGTCTCCACCGACGCCTGGAAGCTCGACGCCACGGTGGGCAGCGCCGACCTGGCGAACCTCGCCGCGGGCCAGCCGGCCACCGTCCTGCCCGATGGCGCCACGGAGCCGGTGGAGGCCACCGTCGCCTCGGTGGGGATCGTCGCCACCTCCAGCCTCGACGGCTCGGCCACCTTCCCCGTGGTGATCCACCTCGCCGGGGAGCACCCCGAGCTGTTCTCCGGCACCACCGCCAGCGCGACGGTGACCGTGGCGCAGTACCCGGACGTGCTCACCGTGCCCACCTTTGCGATCACCACCCGCGACGGCAGGTCGGTGGTCACCAAGGTCACCGGCAGCACCCTCGAGGAGGTCGAGATCGAGGTCGGGCGGGTGTTCGGAGAGGCCACCGAGGTGATCTCAGGGCTGGCTGAGGGCGACACCGTCCAGGCGACCTTCCCCGTGCCCCAGGGCGAGGCGGAATCCGGCGGCGGGCTGTTCGGTGGCGGCTTCGAGGGCAGGCCGGGCTCGCCGGGCCAGGCGCCGCCCGACGGCCAGGCTCCACCGGGACAGGCGCCCGGCGTAACCGACGGCGGCAACCGATGAGCGTCCTGCTGTCGATGACGGGGGTGCGCAAGGTGTACGACACCGGCGCGGTGCAGGTGGAGGCGCTGCGCGGTGTCGACCTCGAGATCGCGCACGGCGACTACCTGGCGATCATGGGGCCGTCCGGCTCGGGGAAGTCCACCCTGATGCACATCATCGGCTGTCTGGACGTCCCAACGTCGGGCGAGTACGAGCTCGACGGGGCGTCGGTGGCGTCGATGACCGAGACCGAGCTCGCCGAGGTGCGCAATCGTCGGCTGGGCTTCGTCTTCCAGAGCTTCAACCTGCTGCCGAGCCTGACCGCGCAGCGCAACGTCGAACTGCCGCTGGTGTACGCCGGCGTCGGACCGGCCGAGCGCAGGGAACGCGCCAGGGTCGCGCTGGAGCGGGTGGGGCTGGGCGACCGGGTCGACCATCGCCCCGGTGAGCTGTCCGGCGGCCAGCAGCAGCGGGTGTCGGTGGCGAGGGCGCTGGTCACCGACCCGGCGCTGATCCTCGCCGACGAGCCGACCGGCGCGCTGGACTCGGTCTCGACCAGGGACATCCTCGACCTGTTCGACGAGCTCAACGCCTCCGGGCGCACCATCGCGGTGATCACCCACGAGCACGATGTGGCGGCGCGCGCCCGACGGATCGTCCACATCTATGACGGGCAGTTGACCGACAGCGCCCCCGTCCCGGCCGGAGGTGGTCGGTGATGGACTGGCGGGAGACTGCACGCACGGCTGTCGAGGCGCTGGGCGCCCGCAAGCTGCGGACCGCGCTGACCATGCTGGGGATCCTGATCGGGATCTCGGCGGTGATGCTGATCGTCGGGCTCGGGCTGGGAGCCCAGCGGGCGATCACCGACCAGATCAACGCGCTCGGCTCGAACATGATCATCGTGACCCCGGGGCAGACCACCTCGACGTCCGGCTTCCGCGGCGGGGCGCCGACCACGTCGCTGACGACCAGGGACGCCCAGCTGCTGTCCGACCGCGAGGTGGCACCGAACGTGGCCGCGGTGGCGCCGACCTCGACCACCCAGGCCGCCCTCCAGTCCGCGGAGACCACCTGGACGTCGGCGGTGGTCGGCACCGTGCCGCAGTGGCTGACCGTCCGCAACCGTGAGGTCGCCACCGGCAGGTTCTTCGCCGGGGACGAGGTGGCCGGCTACGCGACCGTCGCCGTCCTCGGCTCGGAGACCGCCGCCGAGTTGTTCCCCGACGGCCAGGCGGTGGGCGAGCGGATCTCGGTCAACGGCGACAGCTTCACCGTGATCGGCGTGCTGGCCGACGCCGGCTCGTCGCTCAGCATGAACGAGGACGACACCGTAGTGGTGCCCGGGACCACCTTCGCCGCCCGGCTCTCGGCGTCCGGCAATGCGTTCGGAGTGTCTGCCATCTACCTTCAGGCGGCCGACGACGCGAGCCTGTCGGCCGCCTACCAGGAGGTCAACACCGCGCTGCTGGCCGCGCACCAGGTGACGGCCGAGGACGCCGACTTCTCGGTCAGCACGCAGGCCGCGCTGGTCGACGCGGCGAGCTCGATCACTGGCGTGCTCACCCTGCTGCTGAGCGGGATCGGAGCGATCTCCCTGCTGGTCGGCGGGATCGGCGTGATGAACATCATGCTGGTCTCGGTCAGCGAGCGGGTGCGTGAGATCGGCCTGCGCAAGGCGTTGGGCGCCACTCCCGCGGCGATCCGGCGCCAGTTCCTCGTGGAGGCCGGCATCCTCGGCCTGCTCGGCGGCCTGCTGGGGGTCGCCGTCGGGTTCGCCGGGGCAGCCGGGTTGAGTCCTGCCCTCGGGATCACCGTCGAGATCTCGCCCCTGGTCACCCTGCTGGCCCTGGCGGTCGCGCTCGGCATCGGGCTGGTCGCCGGGGTGTACCCGGCCGGCCGGGCCGCCAGGCTGGCCCCGATCGATGCCCTGAGGAGCGAGTGATGACGAACCGACGCGCGCGCTCCGTCCTGATTGCGGGGGTATCGCTGGCAGTAGTCGCGGGGCTGGGCTTCGCCTGGGCCAGTGGCGCCACCGCCGCCGACAACAGGTTCGTGACGGCCGTCGCCACCAGCGGCGACGTCGCTGAGAGCTACCTGGCCACCGGCACGGTCTCCCGCGAGAACGTGGTGGAGGCAGCCTTCTCGGGGGCCGGCACCGTCCAGCGCGTGAGGGTGGCGGTGGGCGACCAGGTGGCCGCCGGGGACGTGCTGGCCACCCTCGACACCGCCGCGCTCAAGCTGTCCCTGCTCAACGCCCAGACCGACTTGGCCCGGGCCAGGGCCAACCTCTACGCCGCCGAGCACCCCGCCAGCGGATCGTCGGGCACTGTGAAGCTGCCGACCGGGTTGCCCGGCGGCGGGTCCTCCAACCCTGGCGGCTCGGTGCCCGGCGGCATCTCCGCGACGGATGCCGCCACGCTCTACCGCGCCATCGCCGCCGTGAATGTGGCGACGGCGAAGTGGAGCAACCCGCAGACTCCGACCACCTGCGACCTGGTGTACGCAGCGCTGCTGCGGGCCAATGAGCAGGAGCCGACTCCCGAACCGACCCAGGAGCCGACCGCGGAGCCCACTGCGGAACCGTCCTCCGAGCCGACCACCCAGCCGACGTCCGAACCCACCACTGAGCCAACAGGTCAGCCCGGCCCTGAGCCCACGGCGGACCCCGAGCCGACCCCGTCCCCGAGCGCCGAGCCGGGGCCGTCCCCGTCCGCCGAGCCGACCCCGGCACCGTCCGGGGAGGCCGAGCCGCTGGCCCTTGTGGTCGACGACATCACCGTCGGGGACATCACCGCGTGCGGGCAGGCGAGGACCGACCTGTTCATGGCCAACGCCGTGCTGGCCGACTACTACCAGCAACTGCTCACCACCGGCACCATCGTGACCGATGACGGCCCGGGCACCCCGGGCGGGAAGCCGGGTGGGGTCACGATCCCCGGCGGGTCGTCGGGCCTGACCGGCACCCCCCGTTCGACCAGCGCGACCCCGAAGGTGTCGGCGCGGGCGGTGGCCGCCGCCCAGGCCGAGGTGCTGCGGGCGCAGCAGGCGGTCGACGCCGCCGAGCGCGCGGTGAGCGACGCCGAGCTCACCGCCCCCATCGCCGGCACCGTCGGCGCCCTGAGTCTCGCGGTGGGTGAAAGCGCCACGGGCGGCGCGGTCACGATCGTGGGCGAGGGCACCGCTGTGGTGAGCATCGAGGTGCCGCTGGCCAGCCGCTCCCTGCTCAGCCAGGGTATGGCGGCGGTGGTGACGCCGGCGGGCTCGCTCGACTCGCTGCCCGGGGCGGTCGGGCGGATCAGCCTGCTCGAGACCGACGGCACCGCTGGCGACTCCCCCACCTACACCACCACGATCCTCGTGGAGGACGCGGGGATGCTGCTCAAGACCGGCGCCCCCGCCGGGGTCGAGATCATCACCCGGACCGCCACCGGGGTGGTCACCGTCCCGGTCTCGGCGGTCACCCCGACCGGCGCGGGGACAGCCACCGTCCAGGTTGTGGAGCACGTCGCCGCAGACACCGCCCAGACCGTCACCGTGTCGACAGGGGCCGTCGGCGGCGGCCGGGTCGAGATCACCGACGGCCTCGCGTCCGGTCAGCTCGTGGTGCTGTCCGACCGCACCGCCGCCCTGCCCGCCGGCAACTTCGCCCAGATGCGCCGAACCATGGGCGGCCGCTAACCCCGAGCCACGTGAACCGAGCCACGGGGACGGTTCCCCGGCTCACGGGGACGGTTCCCCGGCTCAGGGGGACGGTTCCCCGGCTCACGGGGACGGTTCCGGCGTCCTCGCCTTCTGGCGTCCGGGAACCGTCCCCGTGACGCCTGGGACGTGAGTTACAGGATGGGCAGGGTGTTGCGGAGCTCCCACTCGGAGACGTGGCCGCGGTAGGTCTCGTACTCGGCCTTCTTGTTGCGCAGGAAGAAGTCGAAGACGTGTTCACCGAGGGTGTCCGCGACGAGCTGGGAGTTCTCCATGGCGTCGATGGCGTTGCCGAGGCTGCGCGGCAGCGGCTCGATCCCCAGCGCGTGGCGCTGCTTGTCGGTGAGTGCCCAGACGTCGTCTTCGGCACCCTCGGGGAGTTCGTACTCGTTCTCGATCCCAGCCAGTCCGGCGGCCAGCACCATCGCGTAGGCCAGGTAGGGGTTCGCGGCGGAGTCGATCGACCGCAGCTCGACCCGCGCGGAGGCACCCTTGCCGGGCTTGTACATCGGCACCCGCACCAGCGCCGACCGGTTGTTCTGCCCCCACGAAATGAAGCTGGGCGCCTCGGCACCGGCCACCAGCCGCTTGTAGGAGTTCACCCACGGGTTGGTCACAGCGGTGATCTCGGCGGCGTGCCGCAGCAGGCCTGCGATGAACTGGCGTCCGGTCTTCGACAGGTTGTACTCGGCGCTGGCGTCGTAGAA
>JAEYUH010000175.1 GCA_023432725.1 Actinomycetes bacterium
GCGAGGTACTGCTGGAGCAGCACCGCGCCGACGATGATCAGGCCCTTGGCCACCTTCTGGGTGGACACGGCCAGGTTGTTGAGGATGAAGATGTCGGTCAGGGTGACGAACAGCAGCGAGCCGATCACCGTGCCGACGATGGTGCCGCGACCGCCGATCAGCAGGGTGCCGCCGACGACGACGGCCGCGATGGCATCGAGCTCGTAGAGCTCGCCGTGGGTGGCGGTGCCGGCGGTGGTGCGGGACAGGATGATCAGCGCGCCGATGCCCGCGCACAGCCCGCACAGGGCGTAGATGTAGACGAGGTTCGGCTTGATCCGCAGCCCTGCCAGCCGGGCGGCCTCCATGTTGCCGCCGATCGCGGTCACCCGGCGTCCGAAGGTGGTCCGGTTGTACACCAGCCACGCGATCACGGCGACCACGAGGAAGATCCAGACGATCACGGGCAGCCCGATCAGGTCGCCGGTGAAGAAGTCGAGGAACTTCTGCGCCTCGGCCTGGGCGTACGGGTAGGGCGCCAGGTCGGGGGACGGGATCCGCAGGGTCTTGTAGCCGGAGAGGATCTCCGCCGTCCCCTTCGCCGCCACCAGCATCGCCAGGGTGGCGATGAAGGCGACTATCCGTCCGTAGGCGACCATCACCCCGTTGACCACCCCGCACAGCAGCCCGACGCCGAGGGACACCGCGACGATCGCGCCCCACCCGTAGGACTGGACGGGGAACAGGGTGGCGGCGACGGTGCACAGCCCGAGCACGGAGCCGACCGACAGGTCGATGCCCCCGGAGGTGATGACGAAGGTCTGGCCGATCGCCACGACCCCGATCGCTGCCGCCAGTTTGAGGATGGTCAAGATGTTGCCCGGGTTGGTGAAGCGGTCCCCGGCGGTGACGATGCCGACCAGGCAGATCAGGATGAAGGCCACGACCAGGCCGAGATTGCGCATCACGCCGGGCGGCAGGCTCCGGCGGGCTGCCGGTGCGGCGGTCGCTTCGGTCTCGACACTCATGCGGCTTCCTTCCCCTCAAGGATCAGGTGCAGGACCTTCTCCTCATCGACCTCGGCGGCGGCCACCCGCGCGACGATGTGGCCCTCGTGGATCACCAGGACGTTGTCGGCCAGGCCGATCACCTCCTCCAGTTCGGAGCTGACGAGCAGGATCGCCACCCCTTCGGCGGCCAGCCCGCGGATCACGTCGTAGGCCTCCGCCCTGGCGCCGACATCGACGCCCCGGGTGGGCTCGTCGAGGATCAGGACACGCACGCCGCGGGCCAGCCAGCGGCCGAGCATCAGCTTCTGCTGGTTGCCGCCGGAGTAGGTCCGGGTGATCCGGGTGGTGCTGTTCGGGACTATCTGCAGGTCGTCGTTCTGCCGCTGGGCGGCCGCCTTCTCGGCGTTGACCCGCAGCCAGCCGGCGGCCGCTTCGTTGTTGAAGGTGGCCAGGGTGACGTTCTTGAAGGACGGCTCGTCCAGCAGCAGGCCCTGGCTCTTGCGTTCCTCGGGGCAGAAGCCGAGGCCGCGCGAGACAGCGGCCGAGACCCGCCCTGAGGGCAACCGCCGTCCGTCCAGCCAGACCTCGCCCGCGGTGGCGCGTCGGGCGCCGTAGATCGTCTCGAGGATCTCCGAGCGGCCCGAGCCGACCAGCCCGGCCAGACCGAGGATCTCCCCCGCCCTCAGCTCGAAGGAGACATCGGAGAACACGCCCTTCAGGCCGAGGCCGTCGGTCTTCAGCACCACGGGCGCGTCCGCCGGCACGCCGGGGCGGGGCGGGAAGTCGAGGGTGCCCTCGTGGCCGATCATCAGCCGGACGATCTGGGCGGTGGGCGTCTCGGCGACCGGGATGCCGCTGGCTGTCGACCTGCCGTCCTTGAGCACGGTGAGCCGGTCGCCGATCCGGCGGACCTCCTCGAGCCGGTGGGAGATGTACACGACCCCGATCCCGGACTCGGTGAGCCGGCGGATCACCCGGAACAGGTTGTCGACCTCTTCGGTGTCGAGTACCGACGACGGCTCGTCCATGATCACGAGGCGGGCGTTGTGGGACAGCGCCCGCGCCATCGCGACGATCTGGCGTCGGGCTGCGGACAGCCGTCCCACCTCGGCCGACGGCGAGATCTCGGGGTGGCCGAGCTGCTCGAGCAGCGTCCGGGCCCGCTCCCGCGCCGCGGCCCTGCGCATCCAGCCGAAGGTCGACAACTCATGCCCCAGCAGGATGTTGTCGGCCACCGACATGCTCTCGATGACGTCCAGTTCCTGGTAGATGGTCGCTACCCCTGCCCGCAGCGCGGAGATCGGGTTGGGGAAGGACACCTCCTCGCCGTGCCACGTGATAGTGCCCGCGTCGGGGCGGTGCGCGCCGGAGAGCACCTTGATCAGGGTCGACTTCCCGGCGCCGTTCTGGCCGAGCAGGCAATGCACCTCACCGGGCAGGACATCGAAGTCCACCCCGTCCAGGGCCTTGGCGCCCGGGAAGTGTTTCACCACGCCCGTCGCCGTCAGCAGCGGCGTCTGATCAGCACTGACCATGGCAGGAGGCTAGACCTACTTCTGCCGACTGTCGAGCAAAAGTACGACAGTTATCAACCTGTTACTGACGGGGAGTGCCCAATTCCTCGCCATCTGACCGCAAAAATCCCCCTCCAGATGGTTTACTTCCCCCTATGGAAGAGCTCCAGCGGATCCTCCCGAAGGCACCGGGGGTCGGCGAGGTCTTCCAGTTGCTCCGCTCCAGCCCGATGACCAGGGCGCAGCTCTGCGCGCTGACCGGTCAGGCCAGGTCCACCATCGCCGCCCGCCTCGACTCCCTGCTCGAGACCGGGCTGATCGGCCAGCGCAGCGACCGGCCGGGCTCGATGGGACGGCCGGCATCCTCGTTCTACTTCCGCCCCGAGGCGGGCGCCGTCCTCGCCGTCGACGTCGGCGCGAGCCATGTGCGGGTGGGGGTCACCGACCTGGCCGCGAACATCCTGGCCGAGGAGCACCTCGACCTGGCGGTGGACCGCGGCCCCGACGTCGTGCTCGGCGAGATCGTGACGACGGGCCGGCGGCTGCTGGCAGGGATCGACCTCGGCCGGTCACGACTGGCCGGCGTGGGGATCGGCGTCCCCGGGCCGGTCAGCCACAGCAGCGGCAAGCCGTCCAGCCCCCCGATCATGCCCGGCTGGGACGGCTGGGACGTCAGGGGGACGCTGCAGCAGGCCTTCGAGGCCCCCGTCTGGGTCGACAACGACGCCAACATGATGGCGATCGGGGAGCACGCCCTGGCCTGGCGCGACGTCCGCGACCTGCTGTTCGTGAAGTTCGCCACGGGAGTCGGGCTGGGGATCATCCTCGACGGCAGGATCCGTCGTGGCGCCCAGGGCTCCAGCGGCGACATCGGACACGTCAGGGTGCCCGGCGGGCCGGCGAACCTGTGCCACTGCGGCGGCACCGGCTGCCTGGAAGCGGTGATCGGGGTGCAGGTCCTGGCCGAGCAACTCCGCAACGCGGGGTTCGCTGCCCACACCGGCGCCGACATCGTCGCGCTCGTCCGCGCCGGGGAGAAGGCAGCCATCCAGGTCCTGCGGGAGGCGGGACGAACCGCGGGCGAGGTGCTCGCCGGCGTGGTCTCGCTGCTGAACCCGTCGGTGATCGCGGTGGGCGGCATCCTCGCCCAGGCCCATGAACACCTGATCGCGGGGATCAGGGAGACGGTCTATGCCAAGTCGCTGCCACTGGCCACCCAGGATCTGCGGATAGTAGCGTCGGTCGCGGGCCCGCGCGCCGGGATCATCGGGGCGAGTTCGTCGGTCTGCGACCAGGTGCTGTCGTCGGGGGCCGTGGAGGCCCTGGTCGAGGGCCGCGGCGTGTTGGCGGGCTGAGGAGGGGCGCAAGATGCGGCGAGCACTCGTGGTGCGCGGTGGCTGGGAGGGCCACAGCCCTGAGGCTGTGACGGACGAGTTCACCGGGTTCCTGCGGGACGCGGGGTTCGAGGTGGTGATCGAGGACACCCTCGAGGTCTACGCGGACATCCAGTTCATGCAGTCCCTTGCCCTTGTCGTCCAGTCGTGGACCCAAGGCGACATCCTGGCCGACGAGGTCCGCGGCCTGCGGGACGCGATCACGCACGGTGTCGGCTTCGCCGGCTGGCACGGCGGCGTGCTCGACGCCTTCCGGCAGACCGCGGAGTACGGCCAGATGGTGGGCGGCGTCTTCGCCGCGCACCCGCACGGCATGGTGCCCCACCGGGTCGGGTTCACTCCGGCCGGCAGGGAGCACGAGGTCACCGCGGGCCTGGCCGACTTCGACCTCACGTCCGAGCAGTACTGGGTGCTCACCGACTCGCTGTCCACGGTCCTGGCGACCACCGACATCGCGCCGCAGCCCGCAGACCCGTGGCACGAGCCCTACCGCGCTCCCGTGGCCTGGACGCGCCGGTGGGGCAACGGCAGGATCTTCATCTCCACGCTCGGCCACGGGCTGGACGAACTGCGGATCCCGCAGGTCCGCACGCTCACCGAGCGCGGCCTGCTGTGGGCTGCCCGCTGACCAGGCCAACCCTTCGTCTCGTGAGGGCCCTCAGCCGCACTCGGTGAGGCCGTAGGACTGCTTGAGCGCCAGCACCCGGGCTGCCGCCTCGGTGACCTGCTCGGCGAGGGCAGGGTCCTGTTCCGCCCGCTCGACCAACCCCGCCGCCATCGTCGCCGCCACCGCCGGATCGACGCTGAGCGCCAGGTCGCCGCCCGCCGCCACGAACCGGGCCGCCCGCTCCCGGGGCGGGACGTCCTGCAGGGACTCCGCGACGCCGAGGTCGTCGCTGACCACCACCTTGTCGAAGCCCCAGCCGCGCAACAGGCCGATCACCACCGGCGAGAAGGTGGCGATCCGGTCGGGGTCGATCCGCCGGTAGCTGGCCGACGACACCATCACCGCATCGGTGCCTGCGCCGACGGCTGCCTCGAAGGGGGCGAGCAGTGGACTGTCAGGAGTCGTCGTCTCGTCGACCACCTCGGCGGCGAAGTCGGTATTGCCGCGGACGGCGCCGAGCCCCGGGAAGTGCTTGACCGCGGCGCCGACGCCGCCGGCGTGCATACCGGAGAGGAAGGCGAGAACGTGGCGTGCCACCTTGTCGGGATCGCTGCCGTAGCCGCGGCGCAGCCTGGCGACCGGTTCGTTGCGGGAGCGGTTCTTGGCGGGCACCACGTCGGCGACCGGCGCCAGGTTGAGGTGGACGCCGGCGGCGGCCAGTTGGCTGCCCCACCGGGCTGCGCGCTCGGAGAGCTCCGAGGCTGACAGCTTCGCCTGGTCAGCGGCGGCAGGGATGGTGTCGAACCCTGACCCCCGCAGGCGCTGCACCAGCCCGCCCTCCTGGTCGACAGCGATCAGGATGCCGATCTCGCCGGCGAGATCCTGGATCGGGGCGGTGAGCAGCGCGGGCCGGTTGACGCCGCGGGAGCTGTTGCCCATCAGGATCACGCCGCCGAGGTGGTGGCGGGTGATGGCGCGACGTTCGGCGCCGTCCAGCGACCCGTCCACCCCCACCATCACCAGTTGGCCCGCCCGTTCCGCGGGGGTGAGCGCCTCCGCCTCCGCGCGGCAGGCGGGTACCGGGGTGGGGGTGGGCGTCGGGGTTGCGGGGACGGTTGGGCCGGCGGACACCGGCGCCGGGGCGGACAGGTCGGCGGGCGCCGGACTCGACACCGACGGGGCGGCGGGGGCCGCCGCGCAGCCGGCCAGCACCAGCGCCACCGCCGGGAGCCACCTCATGGCAGCGGCAGGTCGAGGACGGCGTTCTCGACCACCTCCGACAACGCGGGGTGGATCCAGTACTGGCCGCGGGCGAAGCTGGTGGCGTCCAGCCCGAAGCTCATCGCCTGGATGAGCGGCTGCAGCAGGTCGGCGGCGCGCGGGCCGAGCACGTGGCCGCCGAGCAGGTGCCCGCTGGCGGGGTCGGCGAGGACCTTCACGAAGTGGTCGGTGTCGGCCATCGCCCACCCGTAGGCGACCTCGCCGTACCTGCGGGTCGCCGCTACGTACTGCCTGCCCGACGAGCTCAACTGCTGCTCGGTGGCACCCACCCAGGCGACCTGGGGTCCGCTGAACACCGCCCGCGGGACGAACCTGTGGTCGGTCTCCGCCGGGTCCTCGGGATGCAGCAGGTTGTGCCGCACCACCCGCGCCTCGTGGTTGGCGACGTGCTTGAGCTGGTAGGGGGAGGAGACGTCGCCGAGCGCCCAGATGTCCCGCGCCGTGGTCTGCTGCCGGGCGTCCACCACGACCCGTCCGTCGGGGCCGAGGTCGACACCGGTGGCCGCGAGGTTGAGGGTGTCGCCGTTGGGCACCCTGCCGAGGGCGAGCAGGACCCGCTCACCCTCGAAGAAGTACTCCACGCCGTCGTCGTCCACAGTCCCGACGATGACGCCGTGCGCGGTCGCCTCGAGGGAGGCGAGGCTGTGGCCGAGCCGCAGCGTGACCCGCCGGCTGAGCAGGTCGGTGAACCGCTCGCCCACCTCGTCGTCGGCAGCCTTCAGCAGCCGCTGCCCGCGGTGCAGCAGGGTGACCGCGGTGCCGAAGGCGGCGAAGATGTGCGCGAACTCGCTCGCCGCCGCTCCGCCACCGACCACGACGAGGCTGCGTGGCAGGGCGGGCAGTCGCATGATGTCGTCCGAGGTGTGCACGCGGGCGGCGACCTGCGGGTCGTCCAGACCCGGCAGGGACGGGATCCGCGGCCGCGAGCCCGCGGCGATCACGAACCTGTCGGCGGTGATCTCCTCGCCGTCGTCCAGCCGCAGCCGCTTCGTCCCCACGAACCGGGCCCCGGTACGGAACACGGTGACGTTCTCGTGGCGTCCGCGCTGCTCCTCGGCCTCGGCTGCGGCACCATCGATCCGCTGGAGAATCCGGTCCCGCAGGTCGGCCCAGCGCACCCGGACACCCGCCGCGTCGATCCCGAGGGGTGCGGCCTGGCGGATCGCCTCGGCCAGATCGGCGGGGTGGGCGAGCATCTTGCTCGGGATGCAGCCGGCGTTCAGGCAGGTGCCCCCGAACCAGGGCGCGCCGTCGACGATCGCCACCCGGGTCTCGCGGAACTCCTTGGTGACCACCGAGTTGCCGCTGCCCGAGCCGATCACGCAGAGGTCGAAGTGCTGCATGGAGCCGATTCTCCCATCCCCCGGGCGTCGCCCGCCCAACCCGTGGCGGGCCTGCGCTGCACAATGGCACGGTGGGGCAGGAACAGCCGGTGCGCAGCACATGCGCCCTGCTGCCCACCGGCCCCGGGGTGTACCGGTTCACAGACGACCGCGGCCGGGTGATCTACGTCGGCCGGGCCACCAACCTGCGCGCCCGCACCCAGTCGTACTTCGGTGACCTGGGCGACCGCAGGCACCTGCGCCGGATGGTGCCCCAGATCGCCGCGGTGGAGGCCGTGGTCTGCGCCTCTGCCCATGAGGCGGCGTGGCTGGAGCGCAACCTGCTCGAGCGCTCCCTGCCGCGCTGGAACCGCACCCGCGGCGGCCAGGAGGTGCCGGTCTGGCTGGAACTGGTCGAGGACGCCCGGCGCCCCGGCCTCCACCTGAGCCACGACCCCGCACCCGGCGCGGAGGCCTACGGGCCCTACCTCGGCCATGAGCGGGCCGCCGTGGCGCGGCGCGGGTTGCTGCGGGCCTGGCCGCTGCACCTGGCCGGCACCCGTCCGGCTGCCTCCGACCTCGCCTTCGCAGCCGCCCGTGGGCTGGGGCCGGCCGACCGTCCCGACCTCGTGGCCGGGTTGCGGGCTGTGCTCGCCGGCCAACCGGACGCCCTCGACCGCCACGCTGCAGCGCTGCACGCCGCGCGCGACATCGCGGTCGCCCGGTTCGCCTACGAGACCGCGCAGCAGATCCAGGCCGAGTTGGCGGCGGTGGCCTGGCTGGTGGCCCCGCAGCGGGTCACCGGCTGCTCACCGGCCGACTTCGTGGTGACCGGGTGGACGGACGGGGTGCTGGTCAGGTTCGCCGCGCACGGCGGCCGGCTGGACACCTGGCAGGTCGAGCATCGGGCGACCCCACCGCCCCGCACCGCCACCCCGGGCCCGGTCTGGGAGGAGTTCGCGGCGGTCAACGCCGAACTCGCGGCCCGGCTGGCCGCCGGAGGACGGGCCTAGATCCCGGCGTAGGAGTGCAACCCGTTCAGCAGCAGGTTCACCCCGACGAAGTTCCACCAGAAGCTGACCAGGCCGATCAGGGCGAGCACAGCCGCTCTGGTCCCCTTCCAGCCCGCCGTCGCCCTCGCGTGCAGGTAGGCGGCGTACACGATCCAGGTGACCAGCGACCAGGTCTCCTTGGGGTCCCAGCCCCAGAACCTGCCCCAGGCGTACTGCGCCCAGACCGCGCCGGCGGCCACCGTGAAGGTCCACAGTGGGAAGGCGAAGGCGTGCAGTCGGTAGCTGATCCGGTCCAGGGCCGCGACCTCGGGCAGCCGGGCGAGGTAGCCGGGCAGCGGGCCGCGCCGTTCGGCGCGCTGCTTGACGAGATAGAGCGCCGCGGCGATGCCGGCGATGTTGAACACCGCGCCGGCCAGCGCGGCCGCGACGATGTGGATGATGAACCACACCGAATGCAGCGCAGGCATCAGCGGTGAGACGTCGACGTAGAACACGGTGACAGCGAGCCCGACCCCGATCGAGGCGAGCAGGGTGACAGGGAGCCCGAACCCGCGCAGGCCGAAGCCGAGCACGGCGACCAGGTAGATCACCATCGCCATCGCCATCGACGACGTGATGAACTCGTACATGTTGCCCCACGGCGCCCGATCCGCGGCCACCCCGCGCAGCACGACGCCGAGCACGTGGACGGCAGCCGCGACCAGCGTCACGGCGAGCCCGAGCCGGGCGAACTGCGCCTCCCGGCGGCTCGGCTCCCCCGCGCCGCGGGCGGCTGCCCACTCCAGCGAGTGGAGGACCAGGGCGACCAGGTAGAGCACGGCCGCGGTGACCATGGCCAGGTTCGAGTAGTACGCGATCACGCAGGCTCCTCGGGCGCTGTCGCGGGTGGCGTCCGGGCGGACCTGCCCGGGTCGTCGGTCAGCGTACCGCCCGGCTCAGGGTCGGGTTCGCCTGCGCCGGTCGCCCCACGGCCGCCCCCGGGCTGCACGCCGGCGGCCGTGGCCAGCGCGGCGACCGCCTCGGGCAGCCCTGGCCGGCCCTCCACCCGGTCGAGGCCTGCTACCTCGACGGTGGTCGGTGCCTCGCCGGTGACCCGCAGGTAGAGCCGGCGGGGCCGTACGGTCAGCGAGATCGACAGGCCCGCGATCGCGGCAAGTACCGAAGCCAGCACGAACCATCCACCCGGTGTCGTCGAGATCTGCAGCTTGGTCCAGCGCCGCAACCCGTCGAAGCTGATCGACCCCTTCCCGTCCGGCAGCTCGTAGCTCGTCTGGGGCTCGAGCCCGGCGCGCACCGGTTCCCCGTCCGGCCGGATCAGCTGGGTGAGGCCCTCGCGGTCGAGTACGTAGATGTTCTCCGGCGCCCCCGTCTCGACGCGCGGCGGGCCCGCCCACACGTTGATGAAGAGCTGCGGGTTCCAGGCGTCGGGGAAGACAGAGCGCATCCCGGCCTCGTCGATCACCGCCGAGGGCAGGAACACGCCCTCGAAGGCGAGCCGTTCCGGACGGGCGTCGGGGGCCTTGATGACGCCGTTGGAGGTGAAGTTGGCGTCGGCGGGCAGGAAGACCACCGGCCCCGAGAAGGCGACCTCGCCGTTGCCGTCCCTGACCGTGACCACCGGCGCGTAGCCGTGGCCGAGCAGGTGGATGTCGGTGCCGTCCACCAACAGCGGGGAGTTCACCTCCAGCACCTGCGGGGTGGCCGGCTCCCCGGGCCGGCTGACCCTCACGTGGGCCCGGAACATCCGCGCCGCCCCGCGCTGCACCGGTCCGGTCTCGAAACGCACCTCGAAGGAGTCGAGACCGAGGGTGAGCGGAGTCAGGTGCTCGGGACGGAAACCGATCCCTGCGGTGAACTCGTCGTACTGGGTGAGGGTGTTGGAGAAGGCCTGGCCCTCGACCACGATCGCGGTGCCGCGGTAGCTGAACACCGACCCCCAGGCCAGCCCGGCAAGAACGGCGATCAGGCTGAGGTGGAAGACGAGGTTGCCAGCCTCGCGCAGGTAGCCCTTCTCCGCCGAGATCCCCGCCGGCTCGCGCCGCACCCGGTAGCCGGCCTTCCGCAGGTGACCTGCGGCCGCGTCCAGTACCGCTGCCGCCGGGCCGGCGCTGGTTCCCGCGAGGTGGTCGGGGAACCGTGAGAGCCGACGCGGCAGAACGCCGGGTTCGGCGCGCAGCGCCTCGAAGTAGACCCGGCAGCGGGGAATGATGCAGCCGATCAGCGAGACGAACAGCAGCAGGTAGACGGCCGAGAACCACGCCGAGCCGAAGACATCGAACAGCCCGAGCCGGTCCAGCCACGGGCCCGACCCGGGGTTGTCCTGCAGGTACTGGGCGACCCCGAACGGGTTGGACGGCCGCTGCGGCAGCAGCGAGCCGGGAATCGCCGCCAGCCCGAGCAGGAGCAGCAGGAACAGTGCGGTGCGCATCGAGGTGAGCGTGGCCCACGCCCAGCGCAGGGTGCCGGACCGCAACCCCCGGGCGCGGTTCATCCGCGCTCGACCTGACGGCCCGGCGTCCGGTTCGAGGTCGAGATCGAGATCCAGGTCGGCCACTAGATCACCACCTCGAAGGCGCTGACCCACTGCCGGACGGTCGCCATGGCCACATCCCACCAGCCGGTGACCAGCAGCAGGCCGACCGCGATCATGAGGATCCCGCCGGCCCGCTGGATAGCCAGGTGGTGGCGCTTCACCCAGCCGATCGGACGGCTCATCCTGGTGAAGGCCAGGCCGGCGAGGATGAACGGCACCCCGAGGCCGAGGGCGTAGAACAGCGCCAGCACCCCGCCGCGCAGCGCCGTCGCCTCGTTCAGCGCGAGGTTGAGCACCACCGAGAGGGCGGGCCCGATGCAGGGGGTCCAGCCGAGCCCGAAGACGATCCCCAGCAGCGGCGCGGCGGCCAGGCCGATCCGCGGCACGGCGTTGAGCCGGACGGTGCCCCTGCCCCACGGCAGCCAGCCCGCGAACAGCAGCCCGAGCGCGATGGTGAGCACCCCGACACCGATGGTGATGGGACGCTGCCAGACCCGCAGCAGGCTGCCGAGCGAGCCGACCAGCACCCCTGACGAGACGAACACCAGAGCGAACCCTGCGACGAACCCTGCGGTGCCCAGCAGCACCCTGCCGCGCTGTCGCCCCGCACTGAGGTCAGCCGCGGCCAGCCCTGTGGCGTACGACAGGTAGCCGGGAAGCAGGGGCAGCACGCAGGGCGAGAAGAACGACACCAGCCCGGCCAGCGCGGCCACCGGGACCGCCAGCAGCATCGAGCCGCCCACCGCTTCGCGGGCCCAGTCGGCGAGTTCCAGGGGCACCATCACGTGCCGCCCGCGATGTCGTCGATGAGACCCCGCAGGGTCGCCTCGGTGGTGGTGCCGACCACCCG
>JAEYUH010000230.1 GCA_023432725.1 Actinomycetes bacterium
GCCACAGCATCAGCGCGCTGAGCAGCCGGAAGCCGGCGTGCGGCTCCATCGGAGCGTAGGCAGTGGCCACGTGCTCGGTGGTCTCGAGGATGATGTCCCCGATCCGGTCCCGCAACAGCAGCAGGACGAGGAGCCCCGGGGCCACGACCACCAGCCGCACCAGACCGGCCGGCGCCCCCAGCCGGCGGGCGACGCCGGCGAGGACGGCACTGGAACCGACCAGGGCGAGCGTCATCCACAGGTAGCTGCGGTCGGTGGTCAGCGGGAAGATCGAGACCGCGGAGAGCATCATCGCCGCCACCACCGCCAGGGTCAGGCGTTCGGCAGACGTCATGGCCCACCACCCAGCATTCGCCAGGCCTGCTCGACCGAGGTTCCCATCGGCACCTTGACGCACCGCCAGCCCGCCGCCTCGAGGAGCCGGAGGGCGTTGTGGCCGATCAGCGCGGGCTCGCGGACCAGCGCCCAGCAGGCTCTGTGGTCGCGCCGGGCATCAGCCAGCGCGGCGGCATCGCGGTCGTCCAGCCGTGCCAGCAGCGCGATCAGCAGTTGGCCCCGGACTCCGGTCGGTGATCCCGCCAACGCCCGGTCGAGGGTGGTCTGCCGGCTGAGTTCGAGGCCGGCCAGGCGTCGCAGCATGGCGGCGGTGGCGAGGGCCTTGCGGTCGGCCACGTCGACGGTACCGGCGGTGGTGTCGGTGAGCGCCACCGAGAAGCCGTGGTCGATCAGGTGGCGGGCTATCGACGCCGCCGCCGACACCACCCACTCCAGCCGGGGCTCCGGCACCGCCGAGCTGTAGGCGCCGGCCCGGTTGTCCACCAGCAGCACCGCGCTCGGATCCCAGGCCCGTTCCTCGCGACGCACCATCAGTTCTCCGGTGCGGGCGGTGGACCGCCAGTGGATCCGGCGGACGTCGTCCCCGGGAAGGTACTCCCGCACCATCACGTCGTCCTGCCCGATCAGGCTGGTCTTCAGCACCGTCGACTCCATGGCGGTGCCGAGCCCTGAGGCGTCGCGCATCGATTCAAGGGGGTGCACCGCCGGCAGCGCGAGCACCTCCGCAGTGCCCGGCAGCACCTGGTGCGACCTGGCGAGACCGAGCGCGTCCAGCACGCTGCGGTGCAGCGGCCCGAGCCGGTGCCTGCCGCGCCAGGCCGGGGTGACCCGGTGGTCGATCCGGTGCCGGTCGAGGCCGAGCCCCATCGGGAACGTCGCCTCTCGCGGGCCGCGCAGGGCCCGCGCCCGCTCGTCGGAGTAGCTCGCGACCGCCCCGAGGCTGAGGCCATCGGTGTCGACCACGATCCGGCTCACCACGTCCTCCCCGGAGGCCACCTCTTCGGGCGTCACGGTCCGCGCCACCCCGGGCCGGCCGGTGCTCAGCATCACGAGCACCCAGCTCGCCACCGGTAGGAAGACGAGGAAGAGGCCCGGCCACATCAGGTCGCGCTGGCCGGTCAGCCAGGCGAACACGCTCCACACCGCGCCACCGATCACCGTCACCCACCCCTGCACCGTGAGGCCTGGCAGCGGGACGCCCCGCAGCCGGCCGGCGAGAGGTGAGGCGGCCACGGCTACGTCCTGCGCTGGGGGAGCGGGATCTCCGCCACAGCCTTCGCCACCACGTCCATCACGTTGCGGCGGCCGAGGTGGGCCTCGTGGCTGAGCATCACGCGGTGGGCGAGGGTGGGCACCGCGAGCTCCTGGATGTCGTCGGGGGTCACGTAGCCGCGGCCGGCGATGGCGGCCTTCGCCTTGGCTGCCCGCATCAGCTGCAGGCTGGCCCGCGGCGACGCGCCCAGCCGGATGTCCGGCAGCGTCCTGGTCCTGGCGACGATGGCGACCAGGTAGTCCTTGACCGCGCGGTGGACGAAGACCCGCCGGATCGCCGCTATGCACTCGTTGACGGTCTCGGCGGTGGCGACCGGGGTGAGCTGCTCCAGCGGCTCGGCGTCGCCGTGGTGGTCGAGCATCGCGATCTCGGCCGCCGTGCTCGGGTAGCCCATGTCGAGCCGGAGGCCGAACCTGTCGCGCTGCGCTTCCGGGAGGGGGTAGGTGCCCTCCATCTCGATCGGGTTCTGGGTAGCCACCACGACGAAGGGACGCGGCAGCCGGTGCGTGGTGCCGTCCACGGTGACCCTGCGCTCCTCCATGGCCTCCAGCAGCGCCGACTGGGTCTTGGGTGAGGCACGGTTGATCTCGTCCGCGATCACGACGTTGGCGAACACCCCGCCGGGCTTGAACTCGAAGTCGCGGGTGTGCTGGTTGAAGACCGACACCCCTGTGATGTCACTGGGCAGCAGGTCGGGGGTGAACTGGATCCGGCTGGCGCGGGCGTCGATCGAACGGGCCAGGGCCCTGGCGAGCATCGTCTTGCCGACCCCGGGGACGTCCTCGATCAGGAGGTGGGCCTCGGCCATCAGCGCGGTGATGGCCAGCCGGATCGCGTCGTCCTTGCCGTCGATGACCGTGCCCACGGCCCGGTGGATCGCCTCCGCCGTCTGCTGGACGGTCTGCACCTCAGTCGTGGACGCGACAACCTCCACCGTGGGCTCCCTCCCGGTTGGCTGCCACCACCCTACGTGACCGTTCCGCACGGCAGGGAGGTGGAGCGGGCGGCCGTCGATCGCCCGTCGCTCTTGCCTTCGGTGGAGGGATGTGGAGTATGGTGGTGGAAAGTGGAGCGACGCGAAGGAGGCACCCATGTTTCTGGGCACCTTCACGCAGAAGCTCGACGACAAGGGGCGGCTCATCCTGCCCGCGAAGTTCCGTGACCAACTCGGTGACGGCCTCGTGATCACCAGGCAGCAGGAGCGGTGCCTGGCGGTCTGGCCGACAGCCGTGTTCCAGGCGGAGGTTGAGCGGGCAGCGTCCGGGCCGGCCACGTCACGAGGCGTCCGGGAGTACCAGCGGATGGTGGCTTCCGGCGCCTCTGACGAGTCACCCGACAGCCAGGGCCGGGTGGTGGTGCCGCCGTCGCTGCGCCAGTACGCGGAACTGGTGAAGGACATCGTCGTGATCGGGGCGATCAACCGCCTCGAGGTGTGGGACGCGGCGAAATGGGCGGAGTACTCCGCCGAGCAGGAAGCGGCCTTCGCGGACTTGGACGAGGAGGTCGACTAGCGGGCCTCGCGCCCGCCGAGGCGATGCGGCTCGTGGGTCGCGGCTTCAACCCGGGGTTCCCCTGGCGCACCTTCCCCGGTGCCAGGTGGGCTCCGGGTTGAAACCCCGGTGCACGAGTCGAAACCGAGACAGACACGAGGGTCGAGATGGCAGTTCCGGAGGCGGGCCCCAGCCACGTCCCCGTGATGCGTTCCCGCATCGTGGAGTTGCTCGCCCCGGCTCTGCAGGAGCCGGGGTCGGTCTACCTCGACTGCACCCTCGGCCTCGCCGGTCACGCCACGGCTGTCCTTGAGACCTGTCCGCAGGCCCGGCTGGTCGGGATCGACCGTGATCCGGCCGCCCTCGCCCTGGCCGGTGAGGCGCTGGCGAGGTTCGGGGATCGCGTCCACCTCTACCAGGCCGTCTACCACGAACTGGACGAGGTGCTCGAGGAGGACGGCACCCCTGCCGTGCAGGCCATCTGCATGGATCTGGGGCTCTCGTCGCTGCAGATCGACACCGCCGAGCGGGGGTTCGCCTACGCCACCGACGCTCCGCTCGACATGCGCATGGACTCCGGCCAGGACCTGACCGCTGCCGAACTGCTGCGCACGGCGGGAACCGCCGAACTGACGCGGATCCTGCGCGAGTACGGCGACGAGAACTTCGCCGACCGGATCGCACGCCGGATCGTCGCCGAGCGCGAGCGGTTGCCGATCGAGACCTCGGCCCAGCTGGTGGAGCTGATCACCGCCGCGATCCCCGCCGCTGCCCGGCACGCCCGCTCCGGCCACCCGGCGAAGCGGACCTTCCAGGCGCTGCGGATCGCCGTCAACGGCGAGTTGGACTCCTTGCGGGCCGCCCTGCCCGCAGCGCTCGACGCGCTCGCCGCTGGTGGCAGGCTCGCCGTGCTGGCCTACCACTCCGGTGAGGACCGCCTGGTCAAGCGTTGCTTCGCCGAGGCGACCGCCGACAGGGTGCCGCCCGGCCTGCCGGCGGTGCCGGACGCGCTGCGGGCAAGGTTCGGGCTGCTGACTCGCGGGGCGGAGCGTCCCGACGCCGCCGAGACCGAGGACAACCCGCGGGCTGCCGCCGCCCGGCTGCGCGCCGTCGCACGATTCCAGGAGGTCGCCGCATGACCGCACTGCTCGCGCCGAAGCCGGACCGCAACGCCCCCGGCAGGCCGCAGCTGCGTCCGGTGGCCGCGCCGCGCCGCCAGATGCGGACGGCAGGCTTCATCGCCGTCGTCGCCGTCGTTCTCGGGCTGGGCATGGTGGGGGTGCTGATCCTCACCACCATGCTGCAGGACCAGGCCTTCGACGTGCAGCGGCGCCAGTCGGAGGCCGCGGCCCTTGCCAATGAGCTGTCGGACCTCGAGGCCCAGGTGGCCGATGCGCGCTCGATGCACACCCTCGCCGTGTCCGCCCAGCGGCTGGGGATGAAGCCGAACACCTACCCGGCCCAGCTTCGCCTGCCGGACGGCAAGGTGATCGGCAAGCCCGCGAAGGTGATGGGCGGTGAGGTGCCCAGCGTCCGCTACATCACCGAGGAGCGGGCGGAGAAGGAACTGAAGGCGCGCCACGCCGCCGAAGCGAAGCGGAAGGCCGAGGCCGAGGCGAAGAAGAAGGCGGAGGCCGAGGCCAAGGCCAAGGCTGAAGCCGCGAAGCAGGCGGCGCAGGAGCAGAAGAAGGCAGACGCGGCGAAGAAGGCCGACCCGAAGAAGAAGACCCGGGACGGTGGGGGCGACCGATGAGCCGTCCGCTCGACAGGTTCTTCTACGGCAAACCTGCCGGCGGCGGGAAGCCGGCCAAGGCGGCGAGGGCCTCGAAGTCCGAATCCCGCACCCAGAAGCCGCCGGCAAGCCGTCCGCCCACGCCCCGTCCACCGGGACGGCGACGCAGCCCCGCCGGCTCGGCCAGGCCGTGGCGGCAGCTGCCGCTGGCGCCGACGCTGGGTCGGCTGCGGGTCATGCTGATCGCCGTCGCCATGGTGTTCTCGCTGGCCGGGGGACGCGCCGTCCAGGTGCAGGCGGTGGACGCTGACGCGGTGGCCGCGGAGGCCGCCAAGGAGATCACCGTCACCCGCACGCTGCCCGCCTTCCGCGGTCAGATCACCGACCGCAACGGCGAGGTGCTGGCCTTCACCGAGGCGACCGTGACGGTGATCGCCGACCCCGACATGATCCGGACCAACGGCAAGTTCGACGAGCCCATGACCAGCCGTGACCAGGAGATCGCCGCCACCGCGCCGCAGCGGATCGCCGACCTGATGGCGGTGCACCTCGGCGGTGCGGCCGATGACTACCTGCCGCGCCTCACCCAGCCGAACAAGCGGTACTCGATCGTTGCCCGCAACGTCTCGGCGGCGTCCTACAGCAACCTCGTGGCTGCGATGCGCGAGCAGAGCCTGATCGGTCTGCACCGCGAGAGCGCGCCCACCCGGCGCTACCCGAACGGGCAGGTCGCGGCCAACCTCGTCGGCTTCGTCAACAAGGAGGGGAAGGCGTCCGGCGGCCTCGAGCTCGCCCTCGACTCCACCCTGTCGGGCACCGACGGGCTCGAGGTCTTCGAGACCTCGCCCAACGGCAAGATCCCGCTCGGGGAGAACGAGCTGGTCCCGCCCCGTAACGGCCAGGACTACCGGTTGACCATCGACCTCGGGCTGCAGTGGCAGGCCGAACAGGTGCTCGCCGACCGGGTCCGGATCTCCGAGGCGGAGTCGGGCTCGATCATCGTGATGAACGTCAAGACCGGTGAACTGCTCGCCCTGGCGAACTTCCCGTCCTACGACCCCAACGACTACGGCGCCTTCGACCCCGACAACCTCGGCAACCGGGCTATCACGGACGTGTACGAGCCGGGCAGCGTCCAGAAGGTGCTGACCTTCGCCGCCCTGCTGGACTCGGGCACCGTCCGTCCCACCGACGTGGTGGAGATCCCCGGCCGGATCAAGTCGGGCAACGACTACATCGAGGACGCCTGGTCGCACGGCGAGGAGACGTACTACGCGCGCGGCATCCTGGCCAAGTCGTCCAACATCGGCACGATCATGCTGGCGCGCAAGATGAAGAAGGCAGACCTCCAGGCCTACCTGGTCTCGTTCGGACTCGGGAAGAAGACAGGGATCGGCCTGCCGGGGGAGTCGGCAGGCATCCTGCCCGCCCCCGACATGCCCGACTACTCCCGCGACGGCCTCGCCTTCGGCGGCAGCGCCGTCGCGGTGACCGCGCTGCAGGAGGCCGCGGCCGTCGCAGCCGTCACCAACGGCGGCTTCTACAACCCGCCACGCCTGATCGCCTCGACCGTGGACTCCGACGGGATGGTCAGCGAACTGCCCGGCGGCGAGCCGCGCCGCGTCATCTCCAAGGCCGCCTCGGCAGAACTGGTGTCGATGATGGAGGCGATGGTCACCAACAACGCGGCCGGCACCCTCGTCGTGGACGGCTACCGGACCGGCGCCAAGACCGGCACCTCGCAGAAGATCAACCCCAAGACGGGGGGACGCAGCGGCATCGTCGGCTCGGTCATCGGGGTCGGACCAGTGGAGGATCCCCAGATCCTGGTGTACGCGGTGATCGACAACCCCAAGCGCGGTTCCTTCGGCGGCAGCGTCGCCGGACCGGCCTACCAGGACGTCATGCAACTCGCGCTCGCCCGCTATGGTGTGGCACCGTCGAAGTCGAAGTCACCGAAACTCCCGGTGTCCCCCTGACCTGGAGCCCCCTGCCATGACCCAGCCGAACCACCAGCCCCGTCCCGTCCGGACGGGGCCGCTGGCGCTGGCTCAGGTGCTCGACACCACCGAGGACGCCGCGATCACCGGCGTGAGCATCGACTCCCGCAGGGTGCTGGAGGGAGACCTCTACGTGGCACTGCCCGGCAGTGCCACCCACGGCGCCCGGTTCGCCGCCGCGGCGGTCGCTGCCGGGGCGCGCGCGATCCTCACCGACGCCGAGGGGGCGGGACTGGCGGCCGGCGCCGGCGTCCCCGTCGTGGCGGTGGCCGACCCGCGCAGCGAGGTGGCGCGCATCGCGGCCGCGGTGTACGGCAACCCGGGCGAGCACCTGCTGATGCTCGGGGTGACAGGAACCGCGGGCAAGACCAGCACCGCCTTCCTGCTGGAGGCAGGACTCGCCGCGGCCGGGCTGCCGGCTGCCACCATCGGCACCCTCGGCTTCCGGCTGCAGGGCCAGGACCTGCCCGCCGACCGCTCCACGATCACCACCCCCGAGTCGTCCGACCTGCAGGCGCTGCTCGCCGTGATGCGCGAACGCGGCGCCGAGGCCGTCGCCATGGAGGTCTCCTCCCACGCCCTCGCCCTGCACCGGGTGGACGCGCTGACCTTCGACGTCGCGGGGTTCACCAACCTCGGCCACGACCACCTCGACTTCCACCGCACCCAGGAGGCGTACTACCGGGCCAAGGCGAGCCTGTTCCTCGACGGCCGGGCCAGGGCCGCTGTGATCACCACCGACGACCCGTGGGGGCAACGCCTGGCAGGAGAGGTCCGCGCCGAGGGGCGCATCCCGGTGGTGACCACGGGCGGTGGGCCGGGCTGCGACTACCGGGTCACTGCGCGATCGGTGCAGCCGGACGGGGGCACGCTGGTGCGGGTGGCGACCCCGTCCGGCGAGGTCGAGTTCCGGCTCGGCCTGATCGGTGACTTCAACGTGGCCAACGCCCTCACCGCGACCGCCATGCTCGACGTGGCAGGGGTCGACCTGTCCGCTGCCCTCGTGGGGTTCGCCACCGCGGCGATCCCCGGCCGGATGCAGCGCGTCCCACTGCCGGGGGCGGCGCCCCATGTCGTCGTCGACTTCGCGCACACCCCCGAGTCGGTGACCGCGGCACTGTCCGCGCTGCCGGCCGGCCGTCGGGTGGTGGTGCTGGGCTGCGGGGGCGACCGCGACTCCGCCAAGCGCGAGCCGATGGGTGAGGCGGCCGCACGGCTCGCCCAGGTAGTGGTGGTGACCGACGACAACCCGCGCAGCGAGGACCCTGCGGCGATCCGCTCCGCCGTGCTGGCCGGCGCCCGGCGGGCGGCCGCCGCCACCGGGGCCGAGGTGCTGGACGGCGGGGACCGCCGGTCCGCGATCCGGGCCGCACTGGACAGGGCCGCGCCGGGGGAGTGGGTGGCGATCCTCGGCAAGGGCCACGAACGGGGCCAGGAGGTGGCGGGGGTGGTGACCCCCTTCGACGACGTCGCGGTGGCCGCCCAGGAGTGGGCAGCCCTCCGGCCGGGGGGACTCCCCGGCGGACCCGCCGCGCCCGGTCAGGAGGCCGGACAGCATGGATGAACTGACAGCCCGCCGGGTCGCCGCGCTCGCCGGTGGCCGGCTGGTGGGGGACCCGGACCGACGGGTGGGGCCCGCCGTCGTCGTCGACTCGCGGCTCGCCGGCCCCGGCGCGCTCTTCGTCGCCCTGGCGGGGGAGCGGGTCGACGGCCACGACTTCGCCGCCGCCGCGGTCGCCGGCGGTGCCGCCGCCGTGCTGGTCGAGCGTGATCTCGGCCTCGACGTGCCGCAGGTCCTGGTCGCCGACGCGCTGGCAGGGCTCACCGCGCTGGCGACCGGCCTCGTCGCCGGGGCGAAGTCGGCAGGGCTGAAGGTGGTGGGGATCACCGGCTCGTCCGGCAAGACCTCCACCAAGGACCTGGCCGCCGCCGTGCTGGCGGCCGCGGGCCCGACAGTGGCACCGGCGGGGTCGTTCAACAACGAGCTGGGGGTGCCGCTGACCGCCACGGGGGTCGACGCCGCCACCCGCTTCCTGATCTGCGAGATGGGCGCCCGGGCGGTCGGCAACATCGCCGACCTGTGCGCCATCACCCCGCCCGACGTCGGCATCGTGGTCAATGTCGGTCACGCCCACCTGGGGGAGTTCGGGTCGGTGGCGGCGATCGCCCGCACCAAGGGGGAGCTCGTGGCTGCGCTCCCGCCGGGCGGCTGGGCGGTGCTGAACGCCGACGATCCGAACGTCACGGCGATGGCGCAGCGCACCGGGGCCAGGATCGCCACCTTCTCGGCGCTCGGCACGGCGGGGGCCGCGGACCTGCGGGTCTGGGCGGGTCAGGCCCGCCCCGACCACCTCCAGCGCTTCAGTTTCACCCTCCACAGCGACGCCGGCGCCGCACCGGTCTCGCTCCAGGTCTCCGGTGCCCACCAGGTCGGCAACGCCCTCGCTGCGGCGGCCGCCGGACTCGTGCTGGGGCTGGACGTCGACGCCGTCGCGGGCGCGCTCAGCAGCGCCGCGCCCGCGTCCCGCTGGCGGATGGAGGTGGGGCGGCGGGCCGACGGTCTGGTAGTCGTCAACGACGCCTACAACGCCAATCCCGACTCGATGCGCGCCGCCCTTGAGGCGCTCGCCGGGATGCGGCAGCCGGGCGGCCGGCTGCTCGCCGTGCTCGGCGACATGCTGGAACTGGGCGAGACCGCCGGGGCCGCCCACGCCGCCGCCGGCGAGCTCGCCGCCCGACTGGGCGTCGACCACGTGGTCGCTATCGGCGGGTTCGCGTCCACCCTCGCCGCGGCCGCCCGGGCCGCGGGTGCCACCGCCACCGTCGTGGCGGACCGTGAGGCCGCCTTGCGCGCGGTGGCAGAACTGGCCACGTCCGGCGATGTGGTGCTCGTCAAGGCCTCCCGCGGGTTAGCGTTGGATTCGGTGGCAGAGCGGCTGTTGGCACAGGGGCAGGAGGACCTGACGTGAGAACCATCCTCCTGGCCGGTGGCGTGGCGGTGGTCATCACGCTGCTCGGCACCCGCTACGCGATCCGGTTCCTGGTCAAGCACGGCTACGGCCAGTTCGTCAGGGACGACGGCCCCACCACCCACCACACCAAACGCGGCACCCCCACGATGGGCGGCCTCGTCATCATCTTCGCCACCCTGCTCGGCTACGCGATCTCGCACCTTGCCACCTGGACGCCGCCCACGGCGAGCGGCCTGCTCGCGCTCGGCCTGTTCACGGCGCTCGGCCTGGTCGGGCTCGCCGACGACTGGATCAAGATCTCCCGGGCCCGCTCCCTCGGCCTGCACAGCACCGCCAAGCTCGTGTTGCAGACGGCGATCGGCATCGGCTTCGCCATCCTCGCCTTCCAGTTCCCCGACGCCAGGGGGCTGACCCCCGCCAGCCAGGCCATCTCCTTCCTGCGTGACCTGCCCTGGCTGCAACTGCCGCTGTGGCTGGCGGTGATCTGGATCGTGCTGCTGATCTCGTCCTGGTCCAACGCCGCCAACCTCACCGACGGGCTGGACGGGCTCGCCGCCGGCGCCGCGGCGATGGTCTTCGCTGCGTACACGATCGTGAACGTCTGGCAGTACAACCAGTCCTGCGCCTGGGCCGACGCCGGCCCCCAGTGCTACGAGGTGCGCAATCCGCACGACCTGGCGGTGGTGTCGATAGCCCTGGCGGGGGCCTGCTTCGGCTTCCTGTGGTGGAACGCCAGTCCCGCCAAGATCTTCATGGGCGACACCGGCTCGCTGTCGATCGGCGGGGCGTTCGCGGCGCTGTCGATCCTCACCCGCACCGAGCTGCTGATGCTGGTGGTCGCCGGGCTGTTCTTCGTGATCACGATGTCGGTGGTGCTGCAGGTCGGGTGGTTCAAACTCAGCGGCGGGAAACGGTTGTTCAAGATGGCGCCGCTGCAGCACCACTTCGAACTGCTCGGGTGGCGCGAGGTGACGATCACCATCAGGTTCTGGATCGTCTGCGGGCTGTGCGTCGCCGTCGGCCTCGGCCTGTTCTACGGCGAGTGGGTGATCGGCCTGTGATCGACTGGCTGCCCACGGCAGACCGCCTTTCGCCCTGGCAGCAGGTTCGCGTGGTGGTCGCGGGGCTCGGCACGTCTGGGTTCGCCGCTGCCGACGGCCTGCTCGACCTCGGCGCGAACGTCACCGTGCTCGACGATTCCGACAGCCAGGGCAACCGCGAGAAGGCGGCCCTGCTGGAACACCTCGACGCCACGGTCCGGCTCGGTGCGGGAGCCACCGCGACGCTGCCGGAGGGCACCGACCTGGTCGTGACCTCGCCGGGCTGGCGCCCGTCCGCCCCGCTGCTGCGACAGGCTGCGCTGCGCGGCGTGCCGGTCTGGGGCGAGGTGGAACTGGCCTGGCGGATGAGCCTTCCGGACCGCGCGGTGCCGTGGCTGGCGGTCACCGGCACCAACGGCAAGACCACCACCGTGGGCATGCTCGAGTCGATCCTGACCGCGGCAGGGCTCACCACCACCGCTGTCGGCAACGTCGGCCGCCCGATCGTGGAGGCGGTGCTCGACGAGGTCAGCTACGACGTCCTCGCCGTCGAACTGTCCAGCTTCCAGCTGCACTGGACGAACTCGCTGTCGCTGCACTCCGCCGCCGTGCTCAACGTGGCCCCCGACCACCTCGAGTGGTACGCCGACCCGGCCGGCTGGCCGCCCGGGGTGACCGACCCGATGGCCGCCTATGTCGCCGACAAGGCCCTGGCCTACGAGCGGGTGCAGCGGTCCTGCGTGTACAACGTCGCCGACCCGGTCACCGAGCGGCTGGTGGAGGAGGCGGACGTGGTCGAGGGTGCCAGGGCGATCGGGTTCACCCTCGGCACCCCCGCACCGTCGATGCTCGGCATCGTCGACGACCTGCTGGTCGACAGGGCGTTCATCGCCCAGCGCCGCGACTCGGCGGTCGAACTGGCCAAGGTCTCCGACGTGGTGCCGTACGCCCCCCACAACCTCGCCAACGCGCTCGCGGCGGCGGCGCTGGCCCGTTCCTACGGGGTGCCGCCGCAGGCGGTCGGGGAAGGCCTGCGCCGGCTCCGGATCGGTGACCACCGGATCCAGCAGGTGGCCGAGCGGGACGGCGTCCGGTTCATCGACGACTCCAAGGCCACCAACCCGCACGCCGCGGCAGCCTCGCTGGCCGCCTTCGGGTCGGTGGTCTGGGTGGCGGGCGGCCAGGCCAAGGGAACCACCTTCGACGACCTGGTCAGCCGCTTCGCCGACCGGCTGAAAGGCGTAGCCCTGCTGGGCGTCGATCGTCAGGTGATCGCGGACGCGTTGGCCCGACACGCTCCCGAGGTCCCGGTCTTCCTCACCGACGCAGTCGATGATGGGGCAATGCAACAGGTGGTGGCATGGGCGGCGGACCGGGCTCAGCCCGGCGACGTCGTGCTGCTCGCCCCCGGGTGCGCCAGCAAGGACATGTATCCCGACTACGCCGCCCGCGGGGACGCTTTCGCCGCCGCGGTGGCAGCCCTCGGCAGGACCTAGAGAAGGAGGCCAGGAGCCAGTGGCGATCCTCACTTCCCCGCTTACGGATCGCCGCGGGCAGTCGTCGCTGACCGGTCGGACGACCGAACGCCGACGCAGTCTCGTGGTCGAGTGGCTGGGACATCCACAAGCGAGCTTCTTCCTCGTGCTGGCCCCCACCGTGCTGCTGCTCGCGCTGGGCTCGGTGATGGTGCTGTCGGCGTCCAGCGTGTACGCGCAGGTGCAGTTCGACGACACCTACCACTTCGTGCGGCGGCACGCCGTCTTCCTCATCCTTGGCGGCGTCGCGGCGTGGGTGCTAGCCATCAGCCCCGTGCAGCGGCTCAAGATCTACGGCTGGCTGGCGATGGCCGGCGCCGTCGTCCTGCAATTGCTGACCTTCACCAGCCTCGGCTGGGCCAAGAACGGCAACAAGAACTGGGTCGAACTGGGCATGCTGGGCAGGATCCAGCCCTCCGAGTTCGCCAAGCTCGCGATCGTGCTGTGGGGCGCGGACCTGCTGTCGCGCAAGTACGACCTGCTGCATCAGCCCAAGCACCTGCTGGTCCCGTTCGTCCCGGTGTCCGGAGTCCTGATCGGCCTGGTCATCCTGCAGCGCGACCTGGGCACCGGTATGGTGCTGGGCGCGATCGTGCTGGCGGTGCTGTGGTTCGTCGGCGCCTCCTGGAAGGTACTCGGCTCGCTGGTGGCGATCGTGGGCGCCGCCATCGGCGCTCTCGTGCTCACCTCGTCGCACCGGATGACCCGCATCCTCGGTTTCTTCAACCCCGAGCTCGACCCGCTCGGCGTCAACCACCAGCCGATCAAGGCTGTGTTCGCGCTCGCCTCGGGCGGCTGGTGGGGGCTCGGCCTCGGCGCCAGCCGGCAGAAGTGGGGTGGGCTCGTCGAGTCGCACACCGACTACGTGCTGGCGGTGATCGGCGAGGAGCTCGGGTTGGTGGGGACGCTGTCGGTGCTCTCGCTGTTCCTCGTCCTGGGGTACGCGGGCTTCCGGATCGCGATGCGCTCGGACATCCTGTTCTGCCGCTTCCTCGCGGCCGGTGCCACGTCCTGGCTGATGATCCAGGCCCTGCTCAACATAGCCGTCGTGCTGCGGATGGTGCCGGTGATCGGCGTCCCGCTGCCGCTGCTGTCCTACGGCGGTTCGGCGCTGATCGCCAACCTGTGCGCCATCGGGCTGCTGCTGGCGTGCGCCCGCCAGGAACCACAGGCACGAGCCCTGGCCGGCCGCCGGACCCGGCGGCGCCAGACCAGGGTGACCGCCGTCGTGCCCGGCCGCCGGTAGCCTGTTCGAAGTGAACATCGTCCTCGCCGGCGGCGG
>JAEYUH010000306.1 GCA_023432725.1 Actinomycetes bacterium
CTGGCGATCGGCTGGGTGATCTCCGGCCCGGTCGGGCTGTCGCTGGGCGAGGACCGGCTCAGCGTCCTCATCCAGTCCGGACGAACCCCCGGCCTGGACGCGCTGGCCCTGACTGCGTCGGCGATCGGCTCGGTCGCCGGGAACGCGATCCTCTGCGTGGTGTCGGTGGCGCTGGTGTGGGTGCTCACCCGCCGGTGGTGGCTCTCCGCGCTGCCGGCGGTCGCGCTCACCCTGCACGTGGTGGTGCACTTCACCACCTCGACCCTCGTCGCCCGGCCGCGGCCGGAGGTGGAGCGGCTCGACATCGGCCAGCCGACCGCGAGCTTCCCCAGCGGGCACGTCGGTGCCACCACGGCGCAACTGCTCGTGCTGGTCTTGGTCCTCTTCCTCAGGGTGAAGAGCGGGCTCTGGCGCACTGTCGTGGTCGCGGCCGTGACCGGCTTTCTCATCGTCCTCGGCTGGTCGCGGGTCTACCTCGGAATGCACCACGTGACCGACGTGGTGTGGGGCGCCGTCAACGGGGTGGCCTGCGGGTTGATCGCCTGGTGGTTCCTGCGCAGCCGGCCACCCGCCGAGCCGGCGGGCGGCCCGGCGTCCGCTACGTCCGGGCCCGGCGCGCTCGACTGAAGCAGTACAGGCCGAAGGCGGCGAAGCCCACGGCCACCAGCAGGACGAGTGCCTGGCCCAGCGGCAGCCGCACCATCGCGTCGAGCGCCCCGTCCAGCCCCTGCGACTTCGACGGGTCGTGGGTGAGCCCGGCCGTGGCGAAGCCGACGCCGACGGCGATCAGGGCCACCCCGCGCGCGATGTAGCCGATCTTGCCGGCCATCACCGTGAACCGGGGCGGCGAGCCGGTCATCTCCTCCCGGAACTTCTCCGTCCAGCCCTTGTAGATGTGGTAGCCGCCGATGCCGGCGATGCCCAGCCCGGCAAGAACCACCAGCGCCGTTCCGAACGGCAGGTCCATCAAGGTGGCGGTGGCGTCTTCCGCCTGGGCGTCCCCCGACGTCCGTGAGCCCATCAGGAACGAGACTCCCGACCAGGCCAGCGCCAGGTAGACCAGCGCCTTGCCCGCCGCCTTCACGCGATCCCCGAGGTCACGGCCGCGGATCGCCTCGCCCACCTGCCAGACCGCGAGCAGCGCGAGGGCGACCACGATGGCGACCAGCAGCACGAACCCGACCGGCGAGCCGGCCACGAGGGCCATCGCGCCCGCCGGGTCGGCGTCAGCCCCCCTGCTCCCGAGGGCCACCTGCACGCCGAGCCAGGCGATCAATAGCTGCAGCACGCCGTTGACGGCGTGGCCCGCCCGCGCACCGGCGCGCACCGCGGGATGGTCTGTGATACCGGCGGCGGAACCGAGCCCTGTGCTCCCCACCCCGCCACCAGACTTGCTCGATTGCGTCACCGTGGACCTCCTCATCTCAGCAGGGCTGTACCCCGGTTCGCCCCCCGGGAAGCGGGTCGGATGCCTGCGCCGGTGCAACCCCGGGTCCGCGGGAGGAATGGACGCCGGGGTGGGTGGGTATCGGGCGGGCACGCGACCCGAAAGGAAGCCCTCGATGACGGCACTGCGGCGCATGACCGAGAAGGCGCTCCGGGTCGTCCTCAGCTACGCCGGGGCGAACGCGGCCCTGCTGATCAGCGGCGCGGTCGGGGCTGTGGTGTTCGGGGTGCTGATCTTCGCCAGCGCCGACGTCTATGAGGCGGTCGCCGACGAGGACGGCATCAGCGGCCTCGACCAGCCGGTGCTCGACGTCGCCCGCTCGCTGCGCACCCCTGCCGGGGAACGCTGGGTGACAGCGTTCACCGATCAGGGCAGCACCGTACTGATGGCCTTCACCGCGGTGACCCTCACCGCAGCGCTGTACGCCCACTGGCGGCGGCGGTCGATCCTGCTGATGATGGGGATCGCCAGCGCGGGTTCGCTGCTGTTCACCGCCGTCGGAAAGACGATCGTCGGACGAGCCCGCCCCCCGCTCGACCTGGCGGTGCCGCCCTACGAGTACGCGCCCTCGTTCCCCTCCGGGCACACCCTCAACAGCACAGTCATCGCGTTGATGCTGGCCTACCTCGTGTGGTGGCTGGCGGAGGCGACGTGGGTGCGCATCCTCGTGCCGATCCTCGGTGCGGTCTGGGCGGTGGCGATGGGGCTGAGCCGGGTCTACCTCGGACACCACTGGTTCACCGACGTGGTCTTCGGGTGGCTGTTCGGTCTGGCCTGGCTGGCGCTGCTGATCACCGTGCACCGGGTCCTGCTCCGGCTCGAGAGCCGCTCGGAGCGCGCCGCCGAGCCGGCCGGCCGGCCGAACCCGAACTCGCCTGCGGAATAGGCCGCCCTCGGCGTGGGTTGAGTCGTGCATACCCCCCGGGGGTATCCTACTCAGGAGGCGACATGAGCCACGAGCATCACCAGCACCACACCGCGCAGCCCGACGCCGAGGCGGAGCGCGCAGGGAGCGCGACAGGGCGCCTGCCCGTGGGCGAGGCCGACCACACCCACCACGGCCACGCCGGCCATGAAGGGCACGGTTCGCCCGACGCCGCCCGCGGAGGGGGCGGCCATCAGGGCAACGCCGCCCACCAGGGTCACGGCACCCACGCCGGCCACGGCGACCACGTGGCGATGTTCCGGCGGATGTTCTGGATCACCCTCGCCCTGGCGGTCCCCACCGTGGCGAGCAGCGCGATGTTCGCCGACCTGGTCGGCTACCCGCTGCCCGACGTCCCGAGCATCCGGTGGCTGGCGCCGGTGCTGGGTACCGTCATCTACCTGTGGGGCGGGCGGCCCTTCCTGACCGGAGCCGTCGCGGAGGTGCGCCGCCGCAGGCCCGGCATGATGCTCCTGATCGGGATGGCGATCACCGTGGCCTTCGTCGCGTCCTGGGGTGCGACGTTGGGGTTGCTCTCCCACGAACTGGAGTTCTGGTGGGAACTGGCACTGCTGGTGGCGATCATGCTGCTGGGCCACTGGCTGGAGATGCGCTCGCTGGCCAGGACCTCCTCGGCCCTCGACTCGTTGGCCGCCCTGCTGCCCGACGAGGCCGAGAGGATCGAGGGCGACACCGTGGTGACCGTTCCGCCCTCCGCGCTCGCGGTAGGTGACGTGGTGGTCGTCAGGCCGGGCGGACGGGTGCCCGCCGACGGCGAGGTGGTGGAGGGCGCCGCCGACGTCGACGAGTCGATGATCACCGGCGAGTCCCGTCCGGTTCGCCGAGAGGTGGGCGACCAGGTGGTGGCCGGCACCGTGTCCACCGACAGCGCGCTGCGGGTCAGGGTGGACGCGGTCGGCGACGCCACAGTCCTGGCCGGCATCCAGCGCCTGGTCGCGCAGGCCCAGTCCTCGACCACCCGCGCCCAGCTGCTCGCAGACCGCGCGGCAGGCTGGCTGTTCTGGTTCGCACTCGTCGCGGCGGTCATCACCGTGGTGGTCTGGAGCCTTGTGGGAGCCCCCGAGATGGCGGTAGTCCGGGCGATCACCGTCCTCGTCATCGCCTGCCCCCACGCCCTCGGCCTGGCGATCCCGCTGGTGGTCTCCATCTCCACCGAGCGGGCCGCCCGCGCGGGCGTCCTGGTCAAGGACCGCGCCGCGCTGGAGCGGATGCGGGTTGTCGACACCGTGCTGTTCGACAAGACCGGCACCCTGACCCGCGGCGAGGCTGCACTGCACGACATCGTCGCCGTCGGGCCGGCCGAGGACGAGCTGCTCGCGCTCGCCGCCGCCGCCGAGGCCGACAGCGAGCACCCGCTGGCCAGGGCGATCACCGTCGCCGCCACCGGACGCGGCCTGCGGGTGCCTCGCGCGGAGGGCTTCCAGGCTCGCACGGGGGTCGGCGTCTCGGCCCGGGTGGACGGGCGGCAGGTGGCCGTCGGCGGTCCCCACCTGCTGGCCGAGCACGGCCTGGAGGCGCTTCCCGCGACCAGACCGTGGTCCGAGCGTGGCGAGACCGTGCTGCACGTGGTGGTGGACGGTGACCTTGCCGGCGCGCTCGGCCTGGCCGACGAGGTGCGCCAGGAGTCCCGCGAAGCGGTGGACGCGCTGCACGCCCTCGGCGTCCGGGTCGTCATGATCACCGGCGACACCGAGCCGGTGGCGCAGGCGGTGGCCGCCGACCTCGGCATCGACAAGGTGTTCGCCGGGGTCCGTCCGGAGGACAAGGCGGGCAAGGTCAGCGCCCTGCAGGGCGAGGGCCGCACGGTCGCGATGGTGGGCGACGGCGTCAACGACGCCCCCGCGCTGGCCCAGGCCGACGTCGGGGTGGCCATCGGCGCGGGCACCGACGTGGCGATCGCGTCCGCTGGGGTGATCCTCGCCTCCGACGACCCGCGCTCGGTGCTGTCGATCATCCAGCTGTCCCGGGCGGGCTACCGCAAGATGCAGCAGAACCTGTGGTGGGCGGCCGGCTACAACATCGCCGCCGTCCCGCTCGCCGCGGGCGTGCTGGCGCCGATCGGGTTCGTGCTGCCGATGGAGGTGGGCGCGATCCTGATGTCGCTGTCGACGATAGTGGTCGCTGCGAACGCCCAGTTGCTGCGCCGGCTCGACCTGCGTCCGGGGGCTTCGACGGCGGCCGCGTACGGCTCGCCGACCCGGAGATAACGGCCCGATAACAATCCTGAATCAGCTATCCGGACTCTTGTTACCGCTCACATGAAAGCGCTACCATCCCGCATAGGGTGCCGCGGCTCAGGGTGGATCCGGAGTGAGAGGCGCCATATCTCAAGGAGGAGACATGGGTAGGAACCGTCGTGGCTGGGCCCCCCTGTTGGCGGGCGCTACGGCTGTAGTAATGGGCTTGAGCGCTTGTGCTTCCGCACCTGCGGCGAGCGGTCCAGCGAGCCCTGGTGAGACCGTCAACATCGGGTTCGTCGCCGTCGGTCCCGAAGGGGCGTGGCGCAGCGCCAACGAGCAGAACGTGCAGGACACGTTCACCAAGGAGGCGGGCTACAACCTGAAGTACGCCCCCGCCGCCAACCTCGACCAGAAGTCGCAGATCGACGCCTTCACCGCGTTCGTCGACGAGGGCGTGGACATCATCCTGCTCTCGGCCACCGAAGCGACGGGCTGGGAGGATTCCCTGAAGCGCGCCCAGGAGGCCGAGATCCCGGTGATCCTGGTCGATCGCGGCATCTCGCCGGACGACACCGCGCTGTACGAGACCCGGCTCGCGCCGAACAACGTCTCGGTGGCGAAGGCCATCGCCGAGTGGTTGGTCGCCAAGTTCCCCGAGGGCGGCAAGTACATCACCCTTGAAGGCCCCGCCGGCGTGGGCGTTGTCGACGAGCGGAACCAGGGCTTCGACGAGGTCATGGGCAGCCACCCCGAGTGGGTGAAGGTCGGCGCGCAGACCGCCAACTGGAAGGTGGACGAGGGCAAGTCTGTCACCGAGACCTTCCTCAAGTCCGACCCCGACATCAAGTTCGTCTTCGCCCAGAACGACGAGATGGGCCTGGGTGCTTCCGAGGCCGTCACCGAGGCGGGCAAGGTAGTCGGCAAGGACGTCCAGATCGCCACCATCGACGGCACCAAGAACGCCATGGAGGCGCTCGCTGCCGGCAAGCTGTCCTTCGTCGCGGAGTACAACCCGCTGTTCGGCGCGCAGTTGATGGACGCGGTCAAGAAGGCCCTGGCCGGCGAGGAGCAGCCGGCCTACATCGAGGTCACCTCCACCACCTTCGATTCGCCCGAGGCCGCCAAGGCCGCGCTGCCGGATCGCAAGTACTGAGTTCTCCACCGATCGGGCCGTGAGGCCTGACTGACGCAGCTCCGGTGGGACGCCCTGCCGGTGTCCCACCGGAGCACCCAATCGATGGAGGATCACACACCATGTCCGGCGCCGCTGCCACGCCCGTCGTCGAGATGCGAGGGATAACCATCACGTTTCCGGGCGTGAAGGCCCTCGACGGCGTGGACTTCCAGCTCTTCCCCGGCGAAGTCAACGCCTTGATGGGAGAGAACGGGGCCGGGAAGTCGACCCTCATCAAGGCCCTGACCGGGGTCTACAAGCTCGACTCCGGCACCATCATCGTGGACGGCGTCGAACGGCACCTGCGCGGCACGGCCGACGCCCAGCGCGCCGGTATCTCCACCGTGTACCAGGAAGTCAACCTCTGCGCCAACCTGAGCATCGGTGAGAACGTCATGCTCGGCCATGAGGTTCGTGGCCGCCTCGGGGTGAACTGGAAGGCCACTCACGCCGCCGCATCCCAGGTCCTCGCCGGGATGGGGCTGGGCCACCTCGACACCCGCAAGCCGTTGGCGACGCTGTCGATCGCGATGCAGCAATTGGTGGCGCTCAGCCGGGCGATGGTGATCGATTCCAAGGTCCTGATTCTGGACGAGCCGACGTCCAGCCTCGACGCCAATGAGGTGGACACCCTCTTCGGGGTGCTGCGGCAACTGCGCGACCGCGGGGTGGCGATCCTCTTCGTCTCCCACTTCATCGACCAGGTCTACGCGCTCAGCGACCGCATCACCGTGTTGCGCAACGGCCAGTACATCGGCGAGTACCAGACCGCTGAACTCCCGCGCAATGAACTGATCTCGCTGATGATCGGCAAGGACCTGGAGACGCTCGCCAGCCTCGGATCCAGCCGCCTGATGGCCGACCACGACCACCACGAACCGGCGCTGCTGTCGGCCAGGGGCCTGGGCAAGCAGGGCAGCATCCAGCCGATCGACCTCGACGTGTACCCCGGCGAGATCCTCGGCTTCGCCGGGCTGCTGGGCTCGGGACGCAGCGAACTGGCCCGGCTGCTCTACGGCGCCGACAAGGCCGACACCGGAACCATCGCTGTCAAGGGCAAGGCCGTCGCGCTGCACTCGCCGATGTCGGGCCTGTCGGCCGGGATCGCCTACTCCACCGAGAACCGTCGCGACGAGGGCATCGTCGGGGACCTCTCGGTGCACGAGAACCTCATCCTCGCGGTCCAGGCCGGGCGGGGCTGGATGCGTCCGCTCCCGGGCCGGCAGGCCGACGAACTCGTGGATACCTACATCAAGGAACTCAACGTCCGTCCGCCCGACCCCGAGCGGATGGTGAAGAACCTCTCCGGCGGCAATCAGCAGAAGGTCCTGCTGGGACGCTGGCTCGCCACCCGGCCCGAACTGCTGATCCTCGACGAGCCCACCCGCGGGATCGACGTGGGGGCGAAGGCGGAGATCCAGGAAGTGGTGGCCAAGCTCGCCGAGCAGGGCACGGCAGTGATCTTCATCTCCTCCGAACTGGAGGAGGTCGTCCGGATGTCCGACCGGATCGTCGTGCTGAAGGACCGCGAGAAGATCGCCGAGCTCACAGCCGGCCCCGACGTCACCGTCGAGTCGATAGTCGAGATCATCGCCCGCCACGGCGTCGAGGGAGGTGCGGCGGCATGAGCCTTGTCCTCGGAGTCATCGCCATGGCTGCGTACCTGGCCGCGGGCGTCACGCTCAAGCTCTACCGGAACCAGTGGTTCTGGGGAGGCGTGGCGATCATCGTGCTGTTGGTGCTGAACCTGTTCAAGGACCCCAACTACCTCTCGATCACCTATTCCGAGGCGACCGGACGGCTGGTCGGCAACCTCATCGACATCCTGCGCTGGGGATCGCCGATCATGCTGATCGCTGTCGGCATGGTGCTGGTCATCGCCACGCGCGGCATCGACTTGTCGGTGGGTTCGTCGATGGTCGCCGGCGGTGCGACGGCCCTGCAGTTCCTGTCGATCGTCAAGGAGCCGGATTCGCCCACCGCCGCGGCACTCGCGGTGCTGCTGGCCATCGTCGCCGGGGCGGTCATCGGTGTCATCAACGGCCTGCTCGTCACCCTGGTCGGACTCCAGCCGTTCATCACGACGCTGGTGATGATGATGGCCGGGCGTGGTCTCGCCAAGGTCATCACGGCCGGCCAGAACACCGCGGCAGAGAATGCTCCGTTCAAGTGGCTGGTGAACGGCACCGTCTTCGGGTTCCCTGTGGTCTTCCTGATCGCCATCGCGATCGTGGCCCTGGTCGCGGTCTACGTCCGCCGGACCGCGTTCGGCCTGATGGTCGAGTCGATCGGCATCAACCCGTCCGCCAGCTGGATGGCGGGGATCCGCCCCAACGGGATCCTGCTCACCGTCTACACGCTGTCCGGGGCGCTGGCCGCGATAGCGGGGGTGTTCTCGGTCGGTTCGGTGATGGTGGTGGACGTCTCCGGCACCGGCTACCAGTCGGAGCTGGACGCGATTCTGGCCGTGGTGGTGGGCGGCACCTCCCTGGCCGGCGGCAAGTTCTCGATCCGCGGCGCGGTGGTCGGCGCGCTGCTGATCGCCACGCTGGACAAGACGGTCCTGTTCCTCGGGATCTCCGGTGCGGCGACCCCCGCCTTCAAGGCGGTGGTGATCGTGCTGCTCTGCCTGCTGCAGTCCGAGCGGGTCCGCGGGGTGTTCACCCGGCGCCGGCCGCCCGCGCTGCGGGCGTCGATCGAGGCCGAGAAAGCGAGCGTGGCGGCATGAGCACCGAGGCCCCGGCCCGGGCCGCGCAGGCCCAGGCAGCTCCCGAGACCCTGTGGCGCACGGTGGTCCGCAAGCTGACCACCAACCCGTCCACGCTTCCCACCCTCGCGGCGCTGGTGATCTTCATCGGCATGCTGATCTTCGGCGAGATCTCCTACGGCAGGATCTTCCAGTACTCGACGATCTCCAACCTCTTCATCAACAACGCCCACATCATCATCATCGCCGCCGGCATGACCGCGGTGATTATCACCGGCGGTATCGACCTGTCGGTGGGCGCCATCGTCGCGCTGAGTGCGGTGGCCGGCGTGCTCCTGGCCAACTCCGGGGTCAACCCGTGGGTAGCGGTCCTGGTGATGATCCTGATCGGGTCGACCTTCGGGTTGTTCTCCGGGGTGCTCATCCAGTACTTCAACGTCCAGCCGTTCATCGCCACGCTGTCGGCGATGTTCCTGGCCCGCGGGCTGGCGGCCATCTTGTCGACCGACGCGGAGAAGCTCGACCCCGAGTCGCCGATCCGGCTGCTGGGGGCGAAGATCAAGCTGATCGACGGGCCGAAGGTGAACGATCTCGAGGTCACCGCGGGGGTGATCATCGCCTTCGTCGTGGTGGTGGCGGTGTTCTTCCTGATGCACCGCACCCGCCTCGGGCGCACCGCCTACGCCATCGGCGGATCCGAGCAGTCGGCGATCCTGATGGGGCTGCCGGTCAACCGCACCAAGCTGTGGCTCTACACGATCAGCGGAACCCTGTCGGGGCTGGCCTCGGTGGTCTACACCTCCCGGATCGGGGTGGGGCAGAACATCGTCGGCGACGGCTGGGAGATGCAGGCGATCGCCGCCACGGTGATCGGTGGCACGCTGCTCACCGGTGGCGCTGGATTCGTGCTCGGTGCCGTCGTGGGGTCCCTCGTGCTCGGCCTGATGAACGTGCTGATCACCAAGGACGGCGCGGTGCCGCCGGAGTGGACGACGATCATCATCGGCGGGACCCTGCTGCTGTTCGTGCTGCTGCAGCGCGGGGTGATGGCGATCCAGCGACGGTAACCCCGCCTCCTGACCACAGCCGCGCCCGTTTCGAGGAGGGACGGTGCGAAGGGTGGTCAGGCGGGCTTGGTGGCGCGGATGATCGCCGAGTGCATCCCGGGGGCGGTCTCGTGGGTGAAGGTGACCTCGGCGTCGACGAAGCCGGCGGCGGCGAGACCGTCGAGGTACTCGGCCCGGCTGAGGGCGCCCGCGACGCACCCCACCCAGGATCCACGCTCGCCGCGCTCCTGATCGGTGAGGTGGTCCTCCGCGACGACGTCGGAGATGCCGATCCGGCCGCCGGGCGCGAGCACCCGGAACATCTCGGCCAGCACCCTGGGCTTGTCGACCGACAGGTTGATCACGCAGTTCGAGATCACCACGTCGACGGCGGCGTCGGGCAGCGGCACGTCCTCGATCCGGCCCTTGAGGAACTCGACGTTCGTCGCGCCCGCGGAGGCCCGGTTCGCCTCGGCCAGGGCGAGCATCTCGTCGGTCATGTCGACGCCGTAGACGAACCCGGTCGGACCGACCCGCCGGGCCGACAGCAGCACGTCGATGCCTCCGCCCGAGCCGAGGTCGAGCACGCGCTCACCCGGCTTCAGGTCGGCGACGGCGGTGGGGTTCCCGCAGCCGAGGCTCGCCGTCACTGCAGCTACCGGCAGTTCCGCGGTCTCCAGGCTGCTGTACAGCTG
>JAEYUH010000336.1 GCA_023432725.1 Actinomycetes bacterium
ACCGGGCCGCGGCCGCCGACCTGCTGCCCTGGTGTGCAGCCCACGACACCGGCGTCATCGTCTACAGCCCGATGCAGTCGGGCCTGCTGACCGGACGCTTCGACGCCGAGCGGGTGAAGCAACTCGACCCGCAGGACTGGCGGACCCGCAACCCGGAGTTCACCACCAACCTGGGGGCGAATCTCGCCCTGGTGGAGCGGATCCGCGCGGTCGCGGAACGGCTGGAGACTACGATCCCCGCGGTGGCGATCGGGTGGGTGCTGGCCTCCCCAGCCGTCACCGGCGCCATCGTGGGGGCGCGTGATCCCGGGCAGGTGGACGGCTGGATCCCCGGCGCCTCCACGCTGCTCGACGAGGCAACCCTCGCCGAGTTGGCCGCCGCCATCGAGCAGACCGGCGCGGGACGCGGCCCGTCCCGCCCCTGACCCGGACAAGCAGCGACGGACGTGGCCTTGGCCACGTCCGTCTCAGCTGCATCAGCGGAGGCCGTCCCCCGACTCCTCCGCTCCGCCCCCCGGGCGGTTATGCGAGCGCGTTCCCCAAGCCGCACTTTACGCAGGTTGCCCCGGCCGCCGCTGTCCCCCGTACGGGGACATCTTCCGGCGTTGTGCCCCTTTCGCGCGGCTTCCGGGCCCGATCACCGCTCCTCGTCGGCATTCGGCCGCCCCTCGCAGGCTTGCTAGAATCTGGGCCCAGAGCCTTATCCGGGCTCCCGGACGATGGTCAAGTACCCGGTGCGCGACAAGACTTGCCATGGAGATCATCAATGTCCTGGTTCATCCTCATCCTCTCCGGTGTGCTCGAGGCCGTGTGGGCGACCGCCCTCGGCCGCTCCGAGGGCTTCAGCAAGCTGGTCCCGACGCTGGTCTTCGGTGGTGCCCTGCTGGCCTCGATGGTCGGGCTCGGCCTCGCGATGCGTGACATCCCGATCGGCACCGCCTACGCGGTGTGGGTGGGAATCGGCGCCTCCCTGACCGTGGCGTTCGGCATGGTCACCGGCAGCGAACCCGTCTCGTGGGCGCGGGTGCTGCTCATCCTCGGCCTGGTCGGCTGCATCGTCGGCCTCAAGCTGGTCAGCGACGCGGGACACTGAATCGGCCGGGCCGCCCCTTGCGGCCTGCTGGTTGGCGCCGCCGGTCCGGCTGCGGCAGGATCGAGCGGTGACCGCCTCCGTCCCGCCCACGCCGGGGCCGCCCCCGCTGGAGACCCAGCGGCTCCTGCTGCGGCCGTGGCGGGCCGACGACCTCGCCACCATCTTCGACATCTACTCCCGCTGGGAGGTCGCCCGGTTCCTGGGGCGGACGCCCGCGCCGATGGCCGCGCCGGCCCAGGCCGAGGCCACCCTGCAGCGCTGGTCTGGTCTTCCCGGTCCGCTGCACGGCGTGTGGGCGATCGTCCCGAAGGGTTCTGCGGTGCCCGTCGGCTCCGCCCTGATGAAGCTGCTGCCGCTCAGCGGCAGCGGCGAGCCGTCCGGCCAGACCGAGATCGGCTGGCACCTGCACCCGTCGGCCTGGGGCAACGGCTACGCCACCGAGGCCGGGGCGCGGCTGGTCGGGCACGCCTGGCAGCACGGACTGCCCGAGGTCTACGCGGTGGTCTACCCCGACAACGCCGCCTCGCAGGCGGTCTGCCGCCGGCTCGGCATGGATCACCTCGGGCCCACCGACCGGTACTACGACATCACCTGCGAGCTGTTCCGGATAGCCCGGTGAGCGACCCGATAGTGGTGGTCGGCGCTGTCGTGGTGCACGAGGGGCTGGTGCTGTGCGCCCGTCGCGGCACCGGTCCGCTGGCGGGCCTGTGGGAGTTCCCCGGGGGCAAGGTCGAACCGGGCGAGCCTGCCAGGCAGGCGCTGCGGCGCGAGATCGCTGAGGAACTCGGCTGCCAGATCGACGTCGGCCGGGAGATCCTCACCGCGTCGCACCGCTACCCGTTCGGGACGGTGCGGATGACCACCTACGAGTGCACCCTGCGGGAGGGGACGCCGACGCCGTCGGAGCATGAGGAACTGCGCTGGCTGGCGCCGGGTGAACTCCGCTCGCTCGACTGGGCGCCGGTCGACCTGCCCACCGTGGGGCGGCTGGCCGACCGCGCGTGAACCTCAGTCGTCGTGCTTCTTGCGCTTCTTGCGCTTCTTGCGGGCCTTCGCCCAGGCCGTGACCTTCTCCTCGTCCCACATCGGGGTCCGCTTGTCGGGCCACAGGTCTTTGGGGGCGTGGTATTCCTTGCCGTTCTTGCGCTCCTTGGACATCGCGGAACGGAACTGCTCCGTCGGCACACCCGCGATCTCGGCGGCCTGCGACGTGGTCAACACAGACCGCACCCTACCGGTCTCGGCAGGTCGGGTTCAGCCTCGATAACCCTGCGGTTCCAGCACCGCGAGAATGGTGAGGGTCGATCCGGCCTGGCCACCGCCGGCCAAACGGGGGGACAGCCCCGCCGTGAGGAAGCGGACGACGCCCTGGATCGCTCCGCGCGCTGCTCGCATGTCAGGCACCTCCGTCTCATATCTGCTGAGGTTGACGACCTTAGCATCGCTAGGGTTGCCAATCAAGCAGCCCTAGCGATGCTAAGCGCGGAGCTGCCGGATTCTCAGCCGCTCCTCAGGCCCGGGTCCTCCCTGCGCGGGACCCCCGAGTGCAGCAGGATGTCCCCATGGCCTGGACCGCCCCGCTGATCGCTCGCGACCCCTTCCCACCCGATCTGCCCGAGCGCGAGGCGATCGACAGCTCGGTCGGCGAGTAGCCGCACCGCAGCCGAGAGGCGTCCGCGCGCGCAGTTCTGGCAGACTCCACCCGTGGCGAAACCCCTGAACCCTGTCCTGCGGACCGTCGCGTCGATCTGGGCCTGGCTGGTGTTTGGAGTGTCCGTGCTGGTGGCCCTGCCGGTGGTCGGCGTGATCCGGTTGGCGACGGCGCGCAGCGATCCGGGCCGCTACCTGGCCGGCCGGGTCTTCCGGCAGGTGGCCGTCGTCACCCAGACGCTCAACCCGCTGTGGCGGTTCAGCGTGTCGGGGAAGGTGCCGGACGACCCGCGTCGGCCGTACATGGTGGTCGCCAACCACGAGAGCTTCGTCGACATCCTGCTGATCGCCCACCTGCCGTTCGAGATGAAGTGGGTGGCCAAGAGCGATTTCTTCAGCTACCCGGTGGTCGGTTGGCTGATGCAGATGGTGGGCGACATCAAGCTGGTCCGCAGTTCGGCCGGGTCCCGGATGGCGGTGCTCGACCAGATGGCCGACCGGCTGGCCAAGAAGGTGTCGGTGATGGTCTTCCCCGAGGGCACCCGCTCCCGCAACGGCGGCCTGGGACGGTTCCGGGACGGCGCCTTCCGGGTCGCCCAGCAGGCCGGGGTCCCCGTCCTGCCGCTGGCGGTCCTGGGCACCCGGGACGCGCTGGTCACGCACGACTGGCGGTTCGGGGTCAGCCATGCCGAGGTGCGGGTGCTCGAGCCGATCCCGTACCACCCGGACCGCAGCGTGGCCGAACTGCGTGAGCTGGCGCGCGCCGAGATCGCCGCCGCCCTGGACGAGATGCGGGCGGCCCGGCGCGACGCTGCCGGCTGAGGTCAGCTCGTTGCCTGCGTCGCCTGCCAGGCCCGCAGCATCCGGTCCCGCGAGCCGATCAGGTGGGTGTGCAGTTCCCGCAGCGCCGGCTCCGGGTCGCCCGCAGCGACCAGGTCGGCCAGCAGCCGGTGCTTGGCCGCTGTCTTGTGGAGGTCGCGGTCGTGCTGAATGGTGACCCGCAGCAGCGCGACGGTGGTCGGCTCCAGTTGGCGCCAGACCGCCGCCGCGCGCCGGTGCCCGGAGAGCTCGCACAGGGTGCTGTGGAAGTCGGCGTCGGCCTTGGTGAACCCGGCGGCGTCGCCCCGGTCGGCGGCCTCCTCCATCTCCCGCAGGACGCGCCGCAGTCCGTTCAGGTCGGGAGGCCAGGGAAGCTTCATGGTGATGCCGAGCGCGAGCGACTCGATCGCCTCGCGGAGCGTGTAGATCTCCTCGATGTCGGAGTCGTCGAGGCTGAGCACCGTGACGCCCTGGCCCTGCTTGGCGACCAGGCCCTCGGTGGCGAGGATCCGCAGGCCGTCGCGCACCGGGCCGCGGCTGACGTTCAGCTGGTCGGCCAACTCGGTCTCGACCAGGCGCTGGCCCGCCGTCAGCTCGCCGCGGACTATCGCGTCCCGCAGGTGGTTGGCGACCTGCGAGCCCAGCGACTCGCGCACGATCACGGGCTGGGACACCGATGTCACCGTGGTCTCTCCCCTCTCCCGGTACCTCGACTGCACGCAGCGTATTGGACCCGGCCGCCGCTGCCGGTGAGGCTGCGAATGCGGTGGACGCTGTCGCAAACGTAGCCGCGGAAACGGTTGACTGTAAACAGTTTTCCCGTGTTTACTGTCGAGGACGACGCCCATCGTCGGGCATGCGCCCGGACCACCGCGGACTGTGCGCACACAACGAAGGAGTTGCCTGAATGTCCAAGAAGTCGTTGGTTGTGGCGGCGTTCGCCGCAGCCGCCCTCACCATCGCCGGCTGCGCGGCACCCGGCGCCACCACCTCCCCGGACGCGACCACGTCCCCGGCCTCGTCCTTCCCCGAGAAGGACCTCCGGCTGATCATCCAGGCCAACCCCGGCGGCGGCTCCGACCTGTCCTCCCGGGCGCTGGCCACCGAGTTGGAGAAGCTCCTCGGCGTCTCCGTGGTGCCCGAGAACATGCCGGGCGCCGCCGGCGCGCTGGCCATGGAGTACGTCGGCAACCAGCCGGCCGACGGCTACACGATCGGCTTCGGTCCGGTAGAGATCGCGATGCTCAACACGACCCAGGGCGCCAACGTGCTGCCCGAGAACTACGACCTGCTGGGCCAGATCATGCTCGCGCCCGGGGTCATCTCGGTCGGCGCCGACAGCCCGCACCAGACCCTCGAGGACCTGATCGCGGCCGCGAAGAGTGCACCGCTGACCGTCGCCAACTCCGGCGTCGGATCGATCTGGGAGGCGGCGGCTCTCGGCGTGGCCAAGCAGACCGGGGCCCAGCTGACCCCGGTCGCCTACGACGGCGGCGCCACCGCGGTGGCCGCAGCGGCCTCCGGCGAGGCGGCGGCAGCCGTGTCCGGCGTCGGTGAGGCGCTCGCCCAGGGCGATGCGGTCCGGATCCTGGCCGTCTTCCACACCGAGCGGCACCCGAAGGTCCCGGACGTCCCGACCGCCAAGGAGGCGATCGGCACCGAGCTGCTCTTCGGCGGCTGGGGCGGCATCTACGCCCCGAAGGGCTTGCCGGCCGATGTCCACGCCACCTTGGAGAAGGCGATCGGTGACGCCGTCGCGACCCAGGCCTACCAGGACTTCCAGGCCAACGCGGGCAACCTCGTCGTGTACCGCAACTCGGCCGAGTTCACCACCTTTGTCACCGAGCAGTTCGAGCTGTTCAAGGAACTGCTCGGCTGACCCTCCCCCACCGGCGGGGGCCGCGGCCGACGGCCCGGCCCCCGCTGTCCACCACCAGCCCAGGGGAGCCCCCTGTGACCACTGACCCCGCCACCACTGGCCCCACGGCCGAGGACGCGGTGACCGCGTCGCCGTCGCGGCGCCTCGAACTGGCTGCCGCCCTCTTCGCCCTGGCCTTCTTCACGGTCCTGCTCGTGCTGGCCACCCAGCTGGAACTGCGCCGCGAGCCGGTCCCCGGCCAGATCGACGCCCGGCAGTGGCCGATCATGCTCGGCGTCGTAGGCATCGGGTTGTCGGCCTGGCGGCTGGCGATCTCGCTGCTGCGGCCGCCGGATTCGCGCGACGACCTCGAGCCGATCCTGTCCGGCGGTTACCCCCGGCTGGCGATCACCCTGCTGCTCACCCTCGGCTATGTCGCCGGGTGGGCGGTGCGCGAGCAGGTACACCTCGGGTTCCCGCTCTTCCTGCTGATCACCCCGCTCTTCCTGGCCGCGCTGGTCGCCAGCTACGGCGCCCGCAACTGGAAACCGCTCGTGCTCTACCCCGTCCTGCTGACCGGCTTCGCGTACCTGCTGTTCGGCACCCTGTTGAGGATCCCGCTGTGAACCCGCTCGTCGACGGCCTGCTGCCCTTCCTTGACGGCTCGACCTGGCTGTTCATCCTGCTCGGCCTGGTGCTCGGCCTGCTGGTGGGCGCCTTCCCGGGGATCACCGCGACCATGGCGGTCGCGCTGGCCGCCGGGTTCACCCTCACCCTCGAGCCGGTCCAGGGCCTGTGCGTCCTGCTGAACATCTACGTCGGCGCCAACTTCGGTGACCGGATCCCGTCCATCCTGGTCAACACCCCCGGCACCCCGGCCTCGATAGCCACCACGCTCGACGGCTACCCGATGGCGAAGAAGGGCCAGGCCGGCCTCGCCCTGACGGTGTCCGCCCTGGTCTCGGCGGTCGCCATCCTCGCCAGCATGGTGATCTTCGCGGTCGGCGCCATCCCGATCGCCACCGTGGCGCGCGACTACTTCCGCTCCCCCGAGCTGTTCGCGCTGGTCGTCTTCGGCCTGACGGTGATGATCAGCATCTCGTCGAAGTCGATCATCAAGGGCGTCCTGGCGGGCCTGTTCGGCCTCGCCCTCGGCACCGTGGGGGTGTTCGGACCGACCGGAGACCAGCGCTTCACCTTCGGGTCGCTCGACCTGTGGGAGGGGCTCAACTTCATCGCCGTGATCATCGGCCTGTTCGGCATCGCCGAGCTCTTCGACCAGTTGCTCACCTACCGGCAGAACAAGACGAAGCCGATCTCCAGCCTCGGACGGTGGTGGCCCAACCGTGCGGAGGTGCGACTGCTGGGACGCCCGGTCGGGGTCTCGGGGCTCGTCGGCCTGATCGTCGGCCTCATCCCGGCCGCCGGCGGCGACATCGCGGGCCTGATCGGCTGGGACCGGGCCCGGCAGGCGTCCCGCCACCCCGAGAAGTTCGGCACCGGCTACATCGAGGGCGTCGCCGCGTCCGACACCGCCTCCAGCGCAACCCTCGGCGGCTCGCTGACCACCACGATGGCGCTGGGCGTCCCCGGCGACTCGGTGATGGCGGTGATGATCGGCTCGATGATCATCTGGGGGATCGCCCCGGGCCCGTCCCTGTTCACCAACCGGCCCGACCTCGTGGTGAGCATCACCGCGATCATGGTGATCGCGACCGTGCTCTCGCTGGGCGTCAGCCTGGTCCGGATGCGGGGCATGGTGAAGCTGCTCGACGTGCCGAACCACTACCTGTGGTCGATCATCCTGGTCTTCTGCATCATCGGCACCTACGCCACCTCGAACAGCCTGTTCGCGGTCGGGACGATGCTCGTCTTCGGCGTCCTCGGCGTGATCATGAAGCGCGCCGGGTTCCC
>JAEYUH010000002.1 GCA_023432725.1 Actinomycetes bacterium
AAGACGACGTTGGTGGAGCGCAGTTCGCGTCCACCGGGGAGCCGCACGTCGTAGGTGTCGGTCGTGTGCACCTCCCCGGCGGCGACCGCCTTGAGCAGCGAGTCGGTGGCGGGGGAGCCCACAGTCCGGCCGGTGACATCGCCGGCGATGGCCACGATGGTGTTCGGCAGCTTCGCGAAGTCGTGCAGCACCACCTCGGCGTGGCCGGGGATGGCGCGCTGCAGCGGCTCGATCAACGGCTTGAGCAGGGAGAGGATCTGGCGCGCCTCGCCCGGGTCGGCATGGGGAAGCGGGTCACCCGACCGACGTCGGCGGCGAGGTTGCTCGGTGGTCGGGTCCGTCATGCCGGCGAGCCTAGCTCAACATTTCGTTGAAGCCCAGCACAAGTCTGCGCGATGTTGTTGAAACTGTAGAAGTCTTCAACAAGATCGAGTAATTTCGCGTCTGGGTAGCTCAGGAGCCGCCCGCCCCCCTTCAGACATAGGAGTCCGATGAAGTACATCCCTGAGCCGTTCAAGATCAAGATGGTCGAACCCATCAAGATCACCACAGAGGACGAGCGCCGCGAGAAGATCCGCGCCGCCCACTACAACGGCTTCGCACTGCGGTCGGAGGACGTGTACATCGACCTTCAGACCGACAGCGGAACCGGTGCGATGAGTGACTCGCAGTGGGCAGCGATGCTCCGCGGCGACGAGTCGTACTCCGGCGGCCGCAGCTACTTCGAACTGCTCGACGTGGCCCGCGACATCTTCGGCTACGAGTGGATCCAGCCGGTGCACCAGGGCCGGGCCGCCGAGAAGGTGCTGTTCCCGGTGCTCGTGGAGCGTCGCGGCCAGACCGTGATCGCCAACACCTTCTTCGACACCACCCGCGCCCACGTCGCGCTGGCCGGCGGCCACCCGGTCGACTGCGTCTGCCCCGAGGGCCTGGACTCCGGCCTCGACGCACCGTTCAAGGGCAACATGGACATCCCCCGGCTCGAGCGTGTGATCGCCGAGAAGGGTGTCGAGAACATCGCCGGCATCGTGATGACCATCACCAACAACTCGGTGGGTGGACAGCCGGTGTCGATGGCCAACATGAAGGCCACCGCCGAGATCGCCCGGCGCCACCGCATCCCGCTGGTGATCGACGCCGCCCGGTTCGCGGAGAACGCCTTCTTCATCAAGGAGCGCGAGGCCGGCTACGCCACCAAGACCACCCGCGAGATCACCCGCGAGTTCTTCTCCCTGGCAGACATCTTCACGATGAGCGCCAAGAAGGACGCCATCACCAACATGGGCGGCCTGCTCGGCGTCCGCGAGGAGGGCGAGCACGTCCCGGACGTGAAGTCGCTGGTCATCGCCGGCGAGGGGTACGTCACCTACGGCGGCCTCTCCGGTCGCGACCTCGCCGCCCTCTCGGTCGGCCTTGTCGAGGGCCTGGACGAGTCGTACCTGCGCTACCGGGTCGGCCAGTCCGCCTACCTCGCGGCCCGGCTGGACGAGTACGGCATCCCGTACCAGCGGCCGGCCGGCGGGCACGCCGTCTTCGTGGACGCCGGACGCCTGCTGCCGCACCTGCCGTGGAACCACTACCCGGGCCACGCGCTCGCGGTCGAGCTCTACGTCGAGGCCGGGATCCGCTCCTGCGACATCGGCTCGTTCCTGATGGACCGTGACCCCGAGACCGGGCTGGAGCAGCGGGCCCCGCTGGAGTTCACCCGGCTGGCGCTGCCGCGTCGGGTGTACACCCAGGCCCACCTGGACGTGATCGCCGAGGCCCTCGGCCACATCCGTGACCGGGCCGAGTCGGTGCAGGGCTACCGGATCGTCTCCGAGCCCAAGGTGTTGCGGCACTTCACCTCCAAGCTGCAGCCGGTCGACCCGGCGACGCGGCCCGTCCCCGTCCCGGTGCACTGAGAGGCACGGCCATGACTGTCGTGGATCGCGACGGCCTCCAGCCCTCGACCGAGGCCGGTGAACCCGGCCTGCGCCGCAACCTGAAGAACCGGCACATCCAGATGATCGCGCTCGGTGGCGCGATCGGAACGGGGCTGTTCTACGGCTCCGCCGGCAGCGCCCAGATCGCGGGGCCGGCGGTCCTGCTCGCCTACGTGATGGGCGGCGCCGCCATCTTCCTGATCATGCGGGCGCTGGGCGAGATGTCCTGGCACACCCCGGTGTCGGGTGCCTTCAGCTACTACGCCACCCAGAACTGGGGCCGGTTCGCCGGCTTCTTCTCCGGCTGGAACTACTGGTTCAACTACATCTTCGTCTCCATGGCCGAGCTGGCCGTGGTCGGGATCTACGTGAACTACTGGTTCCCCGACATCCACCCGGGGCTGACCGCGGCGGGCTTCCTGGTCGGCATCACGCTGATCAACCTGATCAACGTCAAGGCCTACGGCGAGTTCGAGTTCTGGTTCGCCATCATCAAGGTCGTGGCGATCATCGCCATGATCGTGCTCGGGATCGCGCTGATCGCCGGCCTGGGCGGCAACCCGACCGGCATCAGCAACCTGTGGAGCAACGGCGGCTTCCTGCCCAACGGCGTCTGGGGCATGCTCAGCTCGCTGGTGGTCGTGATGTTCGCCTTCGGCGGCGTCGAGCTCATCGGCATCACCGCCGGCGAGGCGGAGAACCCGCGCAAGACCATCCCCAAGGCGATCAACCAGGTCGTCTACCGGATCCTGATCTTCTACGTCGGCGCCCTGTTCGTGGTCTTCTCGCTGGTTCCCTGGAACCAGCTCGACAACGAGCACAGCCCGTTCGTGCTGATCTTCGACAAGCTCGGGATTCCGGCCGCGGCGGGCATCCTCAACCTCGTCGTGCTGACCGCTGCGGTGTCGGCGTACAACAGCGGCCTCTACAGCAACGGACGGATGCTCTACAGCCTGGCCCTGCGCGGCGACGCCCCCCGCTTCCTCGGCAAGGTCAACCGCAGCGG
>JAEYUH010000034.1 GCA_023432725.1 Actinomycetes bacterium
TGGTGGGCTACGACGACATTCCCGAGTCGCGGCACTTCCTGCCGCCGCTGACCACGGTGCGCCAGGACTTCCATGCCCTCGGCATGCTGAGCGTGGCGCTCCTGGTTGCAGCGCTGGCGGGTGACCACGACTCGCGCACGGAGATGATCCCGCCCGAACTGGTGGTCCGCGAGTCGACCGCGCCACCCCGCGGCGAAGGGTGAGGACGAAAGATCTCGGCTCCAACTTCCCACGCGGCGACGTGTGAGCGATAACATCGGTGACAAGGCCCGTCGGTGTGTCTCGGCGGGCGACGAGGAGGCGTGGGTATGGGCCAGTTCCCGGCGGAATTGCAGGAGCGCATCGACACAGTCCGTGCGCAGGTTGCGGCGCTGCACCAGGAGCTGGTGCGCTACGGCCTGGTCGTCTGGACGGCGGGCAACGTCTCGGGCCGGGTACCGGATTCGGACCTGTTCGTGATCAAGCCCTCGGGGGTGTCCTACGACGACATCACGCCCCAGAACATGATCCTGTGCGACCTGGACGGCCGCGCGCTCCCCGGTGAGCCGGGCAGCGAGCGGTCCCCGTCCAGCGACACCGCTGCGCACGCCTACGTCTACCGGAACATGCCCGAGGTCGGCGGGGTGGTGCACACCCACTCCGACTACGCCACCGCCTGGGCGGCGCGCCGCGAGCCGATCCCGTGCGTGCTGACGATGATCGCCGACGAGTTCGGCGGCGAGATCCCGGTCGGCCCGTTCGCACTGATCGGTGATGACTCGATCGGCCGCGGCATCGTCGAGACCCTGCGCACCTCGCGCTCCCGTGCCGTCCTGATGGCCAACCACGGCCCGTTCACCATCGGCAAGGACGCCCGCGATGCCGTCAAGGCCGCCGTGATGCTCGAGGACGTCGCGCGCACCGTTCACCTCGCCCGGCAGGGCGGGCCGCTCGTGCCGATCCCGCAGGACGCGATCGACGCGCTCTACGACCGCTACCAGAACGTTTACGGCCAGGTCACCGACGACCGGCGCGCCGCCCAACCCGACAAGGAGCAGTAATGACCCGTTCCCCGCTGTCCACCTCGATCGACACCTACGAGGTGTGGTTCGTCACCGGCAGCCAGTCGCTGTACGGCGAGGAGACCCTGCGCCAGGTCGCCGATCAGTCGCGCGCGGTGGCCGAGGGGCTGGCAGGCCTGCCGGTGAAGGTCGTGTGGAAGCCGGTCCTGATCGACACCGACGGGATCCGCAGGCTCGCGCTCGACGCGAACTCCGACGACAAGGTGATCGGCATCATCGCCTGGATGCACACCTTCAGCCCGGCCAAGATGTGGATCACAGGGCTTGATGCGCTGCGCAAGCCGCTGCTGCACCTGCACACCCAGGCCAACGTCGAGCTGCCCTGGGACGAGATCGACTTCGACTTCATGAACCTCAACCAGGCCGCCCACGGCGACCGCGAGTTCGGCTACATCCAGACCCGTCTCGGGGTCGCCCGCAAGACCGTCGTGGGCCATGTCTCCAACCCCGAGGTCCGGCGCCAGGTCGAGGTGTGGCAGCGCGCCGCAGCAGGCTGGCAGGCCGCACGTACCCTCAAGCTTGCGCGGTTCGGCGACAACATGCGCTACGTCGCGGTCACCGAGGGCGACAAGACCGAGGCCGAACTGCGGCTCGGGGTCCAGGTCAACACGTGGGGCGTCAACGAACTCGCGGCGGCGGTCGCCGAGGCGGGCGAGGACGAGATCGAGGCGCTGATCGCGGAGTACCTCGAGCGCTACGACGTGGCCGAGGAGCTGCGACCCGGCGGCGAGCGGCACCAGTCGCTGCGCGACGGCGCGGCGATCGAGGTCGGCCTGCGGCGCTTCCTCGAGGAGGGCGGCTTCGGCGCTTTCACCACCAGCTTCGAGGACCTCGGCGAGCTCCGGCAGCTGCCCGGCCTGGCCGTCTAGCGGCTGATGGCGGAGGGCGACGGGTTCGGCGCTGAGGGCGACTGGAAGACCGCCATCCTGGTGCGGGTAGCCAATGTGATGGGCGCCGGCCTGCCCGGCGGCGCCTCGCTGATGGAGGACTACACCTACCACCTCGAGCCGGGGGCCGAGCTGATCCTCGGTGCCCACATGCTGGAGGTGGCACCCTCGCTGACGACGGCGAAGCCGCGCCTTGAGGTGCACCCGCTGGGCATCGGCGGCAAGCAGGACCCGGTCCGGCTCGTGTTCACCGCCGACCCCGGTCCGGCGCTGGTGGTGGCGATGTCGGACGTCCGTGACCGCTTCCGCCTGGTGGCCAACGTGGTGGAGAACGTCACTCCTCCCGACCTGCCCAAGCTGCCGGTTGGCAGGGCGGTCTGGAAGCCCGCCCCCGACTTCGCCACCAGCGCTGCCTGCTGGCTGGCCGCCGGCGCCGCGCACCACACCGCGATGACCACAGCGGTCGGGGTCGAGGTCTTCCGCGACTTCGCCCAGATCGCGGGGATCGAGCTGCTCGAGATCGACGCCGACACCACGGTGCGCGGCTTCCAGCGCGAACTGCGCTGGAACCAGGCGTACTACCGGCTGGCCCAGGGGCTGTAGCCAGTAGCGACGCCGCTGGCGCACACTGGGGCATGAGCTCCGCCGGCAGCGGTTCGGGCACCCGGCTCGTCGTCGGGGTGCTCGGACTGCTGCTGGCCGGCTGCGGACAGGCTTCGGCGAGGGTGGCGCCGGCTCCGTCCGGTACTCCCGCGTCGCCCACCGCCGCTGTCACCCCGACGCCCTCGCCGACGCCGACCCAGGCCGCGGAGCGGGTCCTGGCTACCGCTCTCGACGTTCCGTGGGACCTGGCGGTGCTACCGGACGGCAGCGCGCTGGTCACGCTGCGGGAGACCGCCGAGGTGGTGAGGGTGCAGCCCGGCGGCGGGGCGGCACCGATCGCGACGATCCAGGGCGTGGCCGCTGCCGGTGAGGGCGGGCTGCTCGGGATCGCGCTGTCCCCGGACTTCTCCGGCGATGCCCTGGTCTACCTCTACCTGACCGCCGACCGGGACAACCGGGTGGTGCGCTACCGCTACCGGGACGGGACGCTGGCCGATCCGCAGGTGGTGCTCGACGGCATCCCGAAGGCGGGCAACCACAACGGCGGACGCCTGCGCTTCGGCCCGGACGGGATGCTCTACGTCGGCACCGGCGACGCGGGGGACACGGGGGCCTCGCAGGACACCGGCTCGCTGGCCGGCAAGATCCTGCGGGTGCTGCCCGACGGCGGCGTGCCCCCCGACAACCCGTTCGGCAACGAGGTGTGGAGCTACGGCCACCGCAACGTCCAGGGGTTCGGCTGGACCGGCGACGGCACCATGGTCGCCAGCGAGTTCGGGCAGAACAGCCTCGACGAGCTCAACCTGATCACCCGCGGCGGCAACTACGGCTGGCCGCAGGCCGAGGGTCCGTCCGACGACGACGCGTTCATCGATCCGCTGGTGACCTGGTCGACCGACGAGGCGTCGCCGAGCGGGATAGCGGTGTCCGCGTCCGGCGAGGTCTTCGTCGCGGCGCTGCGGGGGCAGCGGCTGTGGCGCACCCGCCTGGACGGGACCGCGGCACAGACCCCCACCGTGTTCTACGACGGGGTGGGCAGGCTGCGGGCCGTCGAACTCGTCGGGGAGGAGCTGTGGCTGCTCACCAACAACACCGCCCGCGGTGAACCCGGCCCCGACGACGACCGGCTGATCGCCATCCAGGCACCCTGAGCGGGGCGCCGTCCGTCCCGGCTCAGTGCATCGGCTGGGTGTGCCAGACCCGGTCCAGGTAGTCCCGCATCGACCGGTCCGAGGAGAAGAAGCCGGTCCTGGCGACGTTGAGCACCGCGGAGCGGGTCCAGGCGTCGGTGT
>JAEYUH010000051.1 GCA_023432725.1 Actinomycetes bacterium
GATCCGTCTGGTCAGGCCGGGCGACGAGGTGGCCACCATCGCCGACCTGCCCGCCAGGGCGATCCCCGGCGTCGGCCCGGCCACCATGGAGCGGCTGGCCCGGCTCGGGGTGGCGCGGGTGCGCGACCTGCAGGCCCTCTCGGCCGGCGAACTCGTCCGGGAACTGGGCAAGGCGGCGGGGGAGACCCTGCACAGCCTGGCCCGCGCCCAGGACGACCGCCCCGTGCAGCCGGATCGGGAGACCAAGTCGATCTCGGTGGAGGACACCTTCGAGCGCGACATCGCCGACCCGGCAGTGCTCGCCCGGATAGCGCAGCGGCACGCCGGGCTGGTGGCCGAGCGGCTGGCGAAGGCGGGGCTGTTCGCCCGCACGGTCAGCGTGAAGGTCCGCTGGCCCGACTTCTCCTCGATCAGCCGCTCCCGCACCCTGGACGGCGCCACCGACCGGCCGGAGGTGGTGGCCCAGGTAGCCCGCGGTCTGCTCGACGGGCTCGACACCAGCCCCGGCGTCCGGCTGCTGGGGGTCGGGGTGTCGGGGCTGGTGGAGGTCGCACAGGAGCCGCTGTTCGACCTCACGTCGGGATCGTCGGCGCGGGTGGTCGAGGAGGCCGAGGTGCCGTACACCCGCCGTCCGGCCGGCTGGTCGCCGGGCAACGACGTGGTGCACTCGCAGTACGGCCCGGGCTGGGTGTGGGGCAGCGGGCACGGCGTGGTCACCGTCCGGTTCGAGACCGCGACCTCTGGCCCGGGCCCGGTGCGCAGCTTCCCGGTCGACGACCCGGCGCTCTCCCGCCCGGAGCCGCCCGGGCAGGAGACCACCGGCTGACCGGCGGCAACCCGCGTCGACGGCCGGCCGGAACAGGCCGGGCCGACAGGTCAGGCCCGCAGCCCGTGCGGGTAGTCCGGCTCGCGGCCCTGGAAGGCGAGGATGGCGGGGTTCTGCACCACCCCGTCGCGGATCTCGATGGCCCGGGCGATGGCCGGCTCGGCGTCCCAGCCCTGCGGGCCGGCCATCACCGGCTCGAGGAACGGTAGCAGCGCCTTGCTGTTCTCCCAGGTGGCCGAGGCCCACAGGTGGGACGGGCTGTGGTCGACCGCGTAGTACGACACCCGATCGCCGAGTTCCAGCAGCGGCTGCCGGAAGCTGGTCGGACGCGCCCAGCTGAAGCCCATGCCGGTGTCACAGGCGACGTCCACGATCAGCGTGCCCGGCGTCAGGCTGGGCAGGTCGGCCTCGGTGAGGAAGACCACCGGCTCGAGCGGGTTCTGCCGGGAGCAGTTCACGATCAGGTCCTTGCCGGCCAGGAAGGACGTCAGCGACTGCGGCTGCGGGTCGGGGTCGGTCTCGTCCGGGTCGGCCCGCACCAGGTCGCCGTCGAGGTGGACGATCCGCGCTGCGTGGATCGGCGCCGCCACAGCCTCGGTCTCCCGATGGGTCAGCACGTCCACGCTGGTGATTCCCAGACCGGTGAGCGCCGTGACCGCGCCCCGGGCGGTAGCCCCGAACCCCAGCACGGCAGCGCTCAGCCGGCGTCCGTAGTGGCCCGTGGCGCCCGACAGTTGGAGCGCGTGCAGCACAGAGGAGTATCCGGCGAGCTCGTTGTTCTTGTGGAAGACGTGCAGCGAGAACGACCCGTCCGGGTTCCAGTGGTTCATCTCCTCGAACGCGATCAGGGTGAGGCGGCGGTCGATCGCAAGCTGGGTCAGCTCCGGGTCCTGCACACAGTGCGGCCAGCCCCAGAAGACCTGGTGCGGACGCAGTTCGGCGATGTCGTCGATGACCGGCTTGGGTTGCAGGATCACATCGCAGCGCTCGACCAGCTCGGCGTGGCTGGCGAAGCCGCCGACCCACTCGGCGAGTTCGGCGTCCTCGAACCCGTGCCGTTGCCCGTAGCCGGTCTCGAGGAAGACCCGGGGGCGGACCTCAGCGGGGATCCGGCTGAGGTGCTGGGGGTCGATCGCCAGCCGGTGCTCGTCGGGCTTGCGCGAGTTGGCCATCACCGCCAGGGTCAGCCCGCTGTCCTGCGTCCGCGCCTGTGCCACCATCGGGTCAGGCTAGCCGGGATCGTGCCGGAGCGGGTGGGGCAGTAGGATCGGCAAGGTTGCCGACCGGAGTGGTGGAACTGGCAGACACGCAGGATTTAGGTTCCTGTGCCTTCGGGCGTGAGGGTTCAAGTCCCTTCTCCGGTACCAGCCAGGCTGCAGCAGCCCTGAGCAACCGCGGGTCGACCCGAGCCTGGGGTCGCCCTCAGACCCCGAGTTCGCGGCGCAGCTTGGCGACGTGGCCGGCAGCCCTGACGTTGTACTGGGCAACGGCCACCGTGCCCTGGCCGGCATCGTCCACGTCGATCACGAAGGTGGACCTGATGACGCCCTCGATCTGCTTGCCGTACAGCACCTTGGCACCGTACGCCTCGTAGGCCTTGAGGGTCTGCTTCTCCGGGTCGGCCAGCAGCGGGAAGCTCAACTCGGCCTGCTCGCGGAAGCGGGCCAGTTTCTCGGGGGAGTCGGGAGAGATTCCCACCACCGTGTATCCACCGGCGGCGAGGTCACTGAGCGCGGCGTCGAAGTCGACGGCCTGCGTGGTGCAGCCGGGGGTCAGCGCGGCGGGGAAGAAGTACACGATGACCCGGCCACCCGCGAAGTCGGACAGCGACACCGGCCGCTGGTCGGCGTCGAGCAGGGTGAAGGCGGGCGCGGGGTCGCCGGGAGTGAGCTGGGCCATGGGCCAACTCTAGTCAGAACCTCGGGGCGCCGGCGGTCGAGCGGCTGCGGTCACCAACCCGCTGGCATAGTGTTTCTTCCAGGCACCCTGACCGGAGGACACCATGGCTGACGCGGTACGCACCAAGGCCGACATCGAGGCCGAGCTCGAGGCCGCCAGGGAGCGCCTGGCAGACGGGTTGGCGAGCCTGATCAACGAGGTCCACCCGCGGGCGATAGCGCACCGTGCGGTGGCTGACGCGCGCGGCCTGGCGGGCGACAAGGTGAGGGCGCTGCGGGCGCAGTTGGTCGAGCCCGACGGCAGCCTGAACCTGACCCGCACGGCGATCGCAGGGGCCGCTGTAGCAGGTGCCGTCGCGTTCGTGGCGGTCGTGCGCTCCCTGCTGCGTCGCTGACGCTCCGGCTTCCGGAACGTCGAAGGGCCCTCGACCATGTCGAGGGCCCTTCGCCTGTGCGCCGCCAGGGACTCGAACCCCGAACCCGCTAGTTAAGAGCCAGCTGCTCTGCCAGTTGAGCTAGCGGCGCGCGATCAAGAACTTTAGCGCAAGGGCACGGCGAGGGTGAAATCGGGCGTGT
>JAEYUH010000087.1 GCA_023432725.1 Actinomycetes bacterium
GTGGTACTGACCGCGTACGACACCGCGACCGGGCAGCAGGTGGCGAGCCACCCAGACCCGCTGGCGCCGGAACCCGGCGAGCCGGCCCCCTACCCGCGCTACACCGAGGCCCTCGGCTTCATCGACGAGGACACCCTGCAACTGGTCGGCAACGACGCCCGATGGCTCCGCCTCCACCTCGAGTCGGGACGAACCGGCGAGGCCGGGTCGACGGACTGGGCGCCGTCGAGCACCCTCTACGCGGCGTCGGAGCGCGCGGACTACCTGCTCTCCGCGCCGCTGGTCGACGGGGGCGCCGTCCAGGGCTGGCCGCTGAGCGGCGGGCCCCCGATCACCGCCGCCCTCCAGCTCAACGACCCGCTGGATCTCGCCATCAGCCCGGACACGGGCCTGGTGCTGGTCAACGACTCCTCGACAGGACTGTCGGTGGCCCCGGTACGCAAGGACGATGCGCTGCCCGTGGTGCCGGCGACCCGGATCACAGGTCTCGGACCGGTGACCGGCATGGGCTTCCTCACCCCGACGCGGGCCGTCGCCGCGTCGCGGAGCGAGCTGGCGTTCCTGTCCTTCGGAGGGCACGGCCGGGGCGCCCGCAGTGCCGCCCTCGCACCACGCGCGGTGGGCAGCGTCTCGGGCTACGCCGTCGACTGGCGCAACTCGCGGCTCGCGATCTCACCGGACGGCTCCCGGCTGGCGGTGCTGGAGCTCACTGACAACGCCCTGCAGGTGGCGCCGCTACCGGGCCGCCAGGCCGTCGCCCTGGCATCGACCGGGCTCGGCGCGACCGAGGAGTTCGATGCCCTCTTCGGACCGCTGTGGATCGACGACACCACACTCCTGGTGGTGGGGGCGGCACCGGCCGCCTCGGCTCCCGCGCTGCCGGTCGGCGTCGTCCGCTGGAACCTGGCCGCCCGGCCGGGGCCGGACGGTGACGACCCGGAGCCGATCGCCGGCGCGGCGGGCCCCGGCACCGCACTGATCGCCGGCTCGGACGGCACCGTCCACACCAGGGCGCTGCCGGACGGTGACGCGAGGGGGACGGTCCGCGCCGGAGCCGCCGGGGCACAGTACGACCTCGCGAGCTTCAGCGCCGACCTGCGCCACGTGGCGCTGGTCAGCAGCGGGGACGTGCTCGACCAGCCGGCCGCGCTGCGGGTGGTGGAGGTGGAGACCGGCGTCCCCGTCCACGAGCGGGCCTGGCCGACCGGGACCGGGATCGCAGGGGTCGAGTTCGCGGGGAGCACCCTGCTGGTCTCCCGGCTCGACGGCTCGGTGGAGGTGCTGCCCGACCTGGGACGGGGTGCCGCAGGCCGGCTCTCAACCGCAGGGGTGCGCACCAGCAGCGGCTCGGTCCAGCGGTATGCCCCGGTGGTGGGCGAAGGAGGGCTGGTCGGCGTGCCGACCCGTTCGGGCCTGCAGCTGTACGACCTCTCAGGCCCGCACCCCGCGGGCTTCCTGGCGGTACCGCCGGGATTCGAAGCCGTCCCCCGCAGCTATGTGTTCGCCCCGGACGGCCACACCCTGGTCACCGGCTACTTCGGGGCGGACGCCCGAACCGCCGGCTTCAGCATCCGGGATCTGGCCCCCGAGGCGGCCGCCTCACAGGCCTGCCGGAGCGCCGGCGGTGCGCTCAGCGAGGCGCAGTGGTCGCGGGTGATCGGGGGCGCCCTGCCCGAAGAACTCGCCTGCCGCTGAGTCAGCCACCGGGCATGGATAGAGGGGGCTCGGGTGTGGCGGGGGCGTCACGATGGCAGGCACAGTCGCAGCGCCAGACGTAGGCCGACCGGGGCGTCCCCATCTGGATACTGCCCACGCAGGCCGCGTGGTCGTGGGCGATGCACCGCCCGCACCGGATGCCAGTCACGTCCGGCCTCCCGTCGCCCCCGGCACGCCAGATCCTGGCGGCTCACGCCTGCCACCCTACTGCAGCATCCTCACGACAAGCCGTGATGCCGGCAGCGCCGCCCGGCGCGGGACGTCGGTGCATCCTGCGGGTCGAGGTGGCAGGGCCACCTTCCGATGCCCTGCCATCCTTTGCGTAGAGCGCGACGCGGGGGTGTCGGATGCCCGTCGTGCCTCGTAGCGTGGCGCCATGTCGTTAGCGCAACTCGCCTCCACCCTCGACGGCACCCTCGTCCTGCCCGGCTCCGACCACTACGAGAGCTCACGGCTGTTCCACGGCCGGCCCGGCGAGCCCGCGGCCGTCGCCCATGTCGCCGGCGTCGCAGACGTCGTCGCGGCCGTCCTCGCGGCGCGCGCCGAGGGCCTGCCTGTCGCGGTGCGCGGTGGCGGCCACGGCATGTGGGAGACCATCCCCGGCGCGCTGGTGGTCGACCTGTCCGCCCTCGACACTGTCGAACCCGACGAGGACCCGACCCCCGGTGACGGCACCACCCTGGTCCGGATCGGCGGCGGGGCCACCTGGGGCACGGTGGCCGATGCCCTCGGCGAGCGCGGGCTGGCGATCAGTTCCGGCGACACCCGTTCGGTGGGGGTGGGCGGGCTCACCCTCGGCGGCGGGATCGGCTGGGTCGTGCGGAGCTGGGGGCTGGCCCTCGACCAGCTGGTCGGCGCCCAGGTCGTCACCGCGGCCGGCGAGATCCTCGAGGTCTCGGACAAGGCACACCCCGACCTGTTCTGGGGGCTGCGGGGCGGTGGTGGGAACCTCGGCGTGGTCACCCGGTTCGACTTCGTGGCCCACCCGCTGCAGGGCGTCATTCACGCCACCCTCAACGTCGATCCCGCCGGGCTGAAGGGCGCCCTTCGCGCCTTCCGGGACGTGATGCGGTCGGCGCCGCGAGAACTCAACGGGTCGCTGGTGCGCACCCCGGAGTTCGGGCCGGAGATGCCCTCGCGGACCGTGATGGAGCTGATCTGGGCCGACCCCGACGAAGCGGCGGCGCGGGAGGCACTCGCGCCCCTGCTCGCCCTGACGGAGGTGGTCTCGGCACAGGTGGCTCCCAGCGCGTACGCCGACCTGCTGCAGGAGGCCCCGATGCCGCCACCCGGGGTGGCGATGCCCACGATCATCGACGAGAACGGGTGGTTCGCCTCGCTCGACGACCATGTGATCGATGCCCTGCTGGCCGCCGCGCAGGCCGCCGGCGCACAGCTGCTGCTGGTGCGCTGGCTGGGGGGCCGGTTCGGCGAGGTCGACCCGAACGCGACGGCGGTGTCCTTCCGTACCGCCGAGGCCTTCGCCATGACGGCAGCCCTGGCGCCGCCTGACGCAGGGCCGGCCGCACAGGCTCGGGTGCGGGCGGCGCTCGCGCCGTTTGTCGAGCACTCGCTGGGGACCTACGGCAACTTCACCAACGCGGTGGAGCCCGCTGTGGTGCAGCGCATGTACGCCCCCCAGACGCGGCAGCGGCTCCAGGAGTTGAAGCAGCAGTGGGACCCGGGCAACCTCTTCTCCCGCAACCACAACCTCGCGCCGAGCTCTTCCGCAGGGGCGATCCTGCGGTGAGCGACCGAGAGTTCGACCTCGTCCTGCTGGGGGCCACCGGTTTCGTGGGGTCGCTCACCGCCGCCCACCTGGTGCAGGCCGCAGGGAGTGCGAGGGTGGCGCTCGCCGGCCGCTCCGCCGACCGGCTGGCCGCGCTGCGGGACGGGCTCGGTGAGGCCGCCCGCGACTGGGCGCTGGTCGAGGTCGACGCCCGCGACGCCCGCGGCCTGTCCGCCCTGGCCGGTCGCAGCCGGGTGCTGGCGACCACCGTGGGCCCGTACGCGCGGTACGGCAGGGACGTGGTGCGGGCCGCTGCCGAGCGTGGCACCGACTACGCCGACCTCACCGGCGAGGTGAGCTTCGTGGCGTGGACGCGTGCCGAACTCGACGGCCTCGCCCGGCGGACCGGGGCGCGGATCGTCCACTCCTGCGGTTTCGACTCGATCCCGTCCGACCTCGGGGTGCTGGTCACCGCCGAGCGGGCCGCCGAGGACGGCGAGGGCGCTCTCGCGGAGGCGACGCTGGTAGTCCGCGCGCTGCGGGGTGGGTTGTCCGGGGGCACCATCGATTCGCTGCGCCAGGAGGTGATCGCCGCGCGTCG
>JAEYUH010000109.1 GCA_023432725.1 Actinomycetes bacterium
GCGATGTCGAGTTCGTCGACCACCCGGATGTCGACCGGCAGCAGGATCTGCTTGCCGGCGGCCGCGGCCTGCTCGAGGTAGCCGCCGCAGATGTCGATCTTCTCGGCGTCGAGCAACGAGTCGCCGACCTCGTAGCCCTTCGACTTGAGGAAGGTGTAGGCCATGCCGCCACCGATGATCAGCGTGTCGGCGACCTTGAGCAGGTTGTCGATGACCGCCAGCTTGTCGGCGACCTTCGCCCCGCCCAGGACGACGACGTAGGGGCTCTCCGGGGTCTCGGTGAGCCGCTTCAGGACGTCGACCTCCTTGGCGACCAGCGAACCCGCGGCGCTGGGAAGCAGCCTGGCCACGTCGTAGACCGAGGCCTGCTTGCGGTGCACCACGCCGAAGCCGTCGGAGACGAAGACGTCGCCGAGGGCGGCGTACTTCGCGGCGAGGGCCTCGCGCTCGGCGTCGACCTTCGACTCCTCCGCAGGCTCGTAGCGGACGTTCTCCAGCAGGGCTACCTCGCCCTCGCCGAGGCCCGCGACGGTCTCGGTGGCGGACGGGCCTACCACGTCACCGGCCAGCCTGACCTCGGTGCCGAGCAGCTCGCCAAGTCGCTTCGCCACCGGTGCGAGCGAGTAGTCGGGGTTGACCTGGCCCTTGGGCCGGCCCAGGTGGGCCATGATCACGATCCGGGCCCCCTGCTCACGCAGGTAGCCGAGGGTCGGCAGGGCAGCCTTGATACGGCCGTCGTCGGTGATGACATCGCCGTCCAGCGGCACGTTGAAATCGCAGCGGATCAGGACCCGCTTGCCTCGCAGATCGCCGAGGTCTTCAACGGACTTCACGAGTTGCCTTTCTTCAGTCGGTTACGCACAGCGGGCCGACCCGCAGACGCGAGCCGGCCCCCTGGCAGTGGTGCAGTGTCAGCTGGATCAGAGCTTGGTGCCCACGAGGACGGTGAGGTCGACGAGGCGGTTGGAGTAGCCCCACTCGTTGTCGTACCAGCCCAGGACCTTCACCTGGTTGCCGATCACCTTGGTCAGCTTGGCGTCGAAGATGCAGGACGCCGGGTCGGTCTCGATGTCCTTGGAGACGATCTCGTCCTCGGTGTAGACCAGCTTGCCCTTCATCGGGCCGGACTCGGCAGCGGCCTTCACGATGGCGTTGATCTCCTCGACGGTGGTCTCGCGGCTCGCCTCGAAGGTGAGGTCGGTGGCCGAACCGGTCGGGGTCGGGACGCGCATGGCGTAGCCGTCCAGCTTGCCCTTCAGCTCCGGCAGCACGAGGCCGATCGCCTTGGCGGCGCCGGTCGAGGTGGGAACCATGGAGAGGGCGGCGGCGCGGGCGCGACGCAGGTCCTTGTGCGGGCCGTCCTGCAGGTTCTGGTCGGCGGTGTAGGCGTGGATGGTGGTCATCAGGCCCTTGACGATGCCGATGCCGTCGTTCAGCGCCTTGGCCATCGGGGCCAGGCAGTTGGTGGTGCAGGAGGCGTTGGAGATGATGTGGTGGACGGCCGGGTCGTAGAGCTCGTCGTTCACGCCCATCACCACGGTCAGGTCCTCGTTCTTGGCCGGGGCCGAGATGAGCACCTTCTTGGCGCCGGCGTCGAGGTGCGCCTTCGCCTTGGTCGCGTCGGTGAAGAAGCCGGTGGACTCGATCACGACGTCGACACCGAGGTCACCCCACGGCAGGGCGGCGGGATCCCGCTCGGCGAAGGCCTTGATCTCCTTGCCGTTCACCCACAGGGCGTCGTCATCGTAGGAGACCTCGCCATCGAAACGACCGAGGATCGAGTCGTACTTCAGCAGGTGGGCCAGCGTCTTGTTGTCGGTGAGGTCGTTGACGGCGACCACGTCGAGATCGGCGCCCGAAGCCACCAGGGCGCGGAAGTAATTGCGGCCGATTCGGCCGAAGCCGTTGATGCCAACCTTGACGGTCATGTGAAAGGGTCTCCTAACTGCGGGGACTGCGCCGGACCACGCAGGGACTAGCGCAGGTGGACGGCTCCACCCTATCGAATCGGGCCCTTCCCGCGCTCCTCGGGCCGCAGCGCAGATGCCCCGTTTGTGGTGTCCCGCGGGCGCATCCGTGCGGCCCGGGCCGCCTAGACCTCGTCCTCGTACAGTTCGGGGGGCAGCGAGGCCTCTGTGGTCGGAACCCCGAGTTCAACGGCCCGCTTGTCGGCAGTGGCCAGCAACCGCCGGATCCTGCCCGCCACCGCGTCCTTGGTGAGCGGCGGGGTGTGGAACTGGCCCAGTTCCTCCAGGGAGGCCTGCTTGTGCTCCAGCCGCAGCTGGCCGGCCTCCAGCAGGTGCTCGGGGATGTCGTCGCCCAGGATCTCCAGCGCGCGCCGCACCCTGGCTCCGGCCGTGACAGCGGCCCGCGCCGAGCGGCGCAGGTTGGCGTCGTCGAAGTTGGCCAGCCGGTTCGCCGAGGCCCGCACCTCGCGCCGCATCCTGCGGTCCTCCCAGGCCAGCACCGACTCGTGGGCGCCCATCCTGGTGAGCATCGCGGCGATCGCGTCGCCGTCGCGGATCACCACGCGGTCGACGCCGCGCACCTCCCGCGCCTTCGCCGCGATCTGCAGCCGCCGGGCGGCGCCGACCAGGGCGAGCGCAGACTCCGAGCCCGGGCAGGTCACCTCCAGCGCCATCGAGCGGCCGGGCTCGGTCAGCGAGCCGTGGGCGAGGAAGGCGCCCCGCCAGGCAGCCACCGACACCTCGGGGGTGCCGGACACGATCTGGACCGGCAGCCCGCGCACCGGACGGCCACGGCCGTCGATCAGTCCGGTCTGCCGGGCGAGCGACTCGCCGTCCCGGATCAACCGGACGAGGTAGCGGGTGCCGCGCCTGACGCCGCTGCCGGTGATCACCACGAACTCGGCGGTGAAGCCGAACAGCTCGGCGATCGCGACCCGGAGCCTGCGGGCGGCGGCGCCGGTGTCCAGCTCCGCCTCGACGACGATCCGTCCGCCCGCGATGTGCAGGCCGTTGGCGAAGCGGAGGAGGGCTGCCACCTCGGCTTTGCGCAGCTCCGGCTTGGTGACCTCGAGAGTCGCCAGCTCGGCCTTCACCTGCTGCGTCATCGCCATCGAAGCTCGGTCCTCCGTCGTCCATCCAGTTGTCGGGTACCCGGCCAACCTTACAGATCCATCACCCCGGCGTAGACCGCGGCGAGCTTCAGGGGGTCGTGACGGGCAGATCCGTCCCGCATCCTGACGTCGGAGACCACCAGCCTGCCGCCCAGCGAGGTGACGTAGCGGTCCAGGTGGGCGTCGCCCTCGGCGAAACTGGGGTCGACCACCACCACGTCGAGCCGCAACCGGGGGGCGTGGTCGGCGAGCACCTCGAGGTGGCGGGACGCGGTGTAGCCCTGCGTCTCGTCCTCGGCGGGCACGAGGTTCATGGTGAGAACCCGGGTGGCCCAGGTGTCGGTGAGCGCGTCGAGCAGGTCGGGCACCAGCAGGTGCGGGATCACCGAGGAGTACCAGGACCCCGGCCCCAGCACCACGTAATCGGCCGAGGTGACGGCGTCCAGCGCGTCCGGGACGGCGGGCGGGGCGGCAGGCACCAGCCGGACGTCGCCGATGGTCCCGGTCGCCAGCGCCACCGCCTCCTGGCCGACCACCACGCTCACCTCGTCGGGGGCGGACGGGTCGGCGCCGATCACGTCCGCCTCGATGGTGAGCGGTACCGCCGCCATC
>JAEYUH010000117.1 GCA_023432725.1 Actinomycetes bacterium
ACGTGGACGAACAGCTGCTGCGGGCACCCCCGTCCGGGGGAGTCGGCACGGGCGGCCGTCGAGCGGCGGGTGGCCACCGAACTCGGCGGGCCGGCCCGCGACCTCCAGCTCGTGCTGCCGTCGTTCAGCTACCGCGCCGTCGACTCCAGCGGCATCGTCGAGCACGAATTGTGCCCCGTGTGGGTAGGCAGGTTCCGGCCGTCCGACCTCTCCCCAGACCCGGATGAAGTGATGGACACTGGATGGGTGGAATGGCCCGCCGTGGTGCGGCTGGTGACCGACAGCCCACAACTGCTCAGCCCCTGGGCGGCGCTCCAGGTGCCGCTGCTGGCCGCCACCCTCGACGACAGGGACGGCGCCGCATGACCCTCGCCCCCTCCTCACGCCAGCGACCGGCGGCCACCCGCCGGGTGGGACGCGAGCTTGCGGCGCCCTCGGACCAGGCGACGGTCGCCGCCGTCCTCGCCCTGATCGAGCGCACCCTGGCCGACCTCGGCGCGCAATGGGAGGTACTGGCCAGCGGCATCACGCCGCGCCCCGGTGTCCTGCACACCGATTCGATCCTCGACCTGGTGCGGGGAATCACCGCTTCGAAGGGCAAGTTGCTGCGGCCCCGGATGGCGCACTGGGGCTGGGTGGCGGCCGGCGGGCTGGACCACGGCCTGGGTCGCGACGACCTGGTGAGGGTCGGTGCGGCACTGGAGCTGCTGCACTGCTTCGCCCTGGTGCACGACGACGTGATGGACGGGTCGGAGTCGCGTCGCGGCCGGCCCTCGGTGCACGCCCTGGCCAGGGCCGACCACCTCGCGCACGCCGGCGCAGGCGACCCGCAGCGGTACGCCGAGAACATCGCCATCCTGGTGGGCGACCTGCTGCACAGCGAGTCGAGCATGCTCGCCGCCGGCCTGCCCGATCGGCTCAGGGCGGCCTGGCGGACGATGACCATCGAGTTGATGATGGGCCAGGGCCGCGACCTGGTCGGAGCCGCCAACGGCCGCCGCGACCTCGCCCACGCCCAGGAGGTGGCCAGGGCCAAGTCGGGGGCCTACACGGTGTGGCGTCCGCTCGAGCTCGGCGCCCTCGCCGGCGGCGGCAGCGAGGGACTGCTCGCCGTGCTGCGGGATTACGGCCACCACGCCGGCCAGGCCTTCGCGCTGCGCGACGACCTGCTGGGGGTGCTGGGCGACCCGGCCCGCACCGGCAAGCCGGTGGGCGACGACCTGGTGGCGGGCAAGCCCACGGTGCTGCTCGCCCTCGCCGAGCAGCGGTTCAGCCCCGCGGCGCGGCTGGCGCTGCGCCGCATCGGCACGGGCGCCCTGACAACCGACGACGTCACCCGGTTGTGCTCCGAGCTGGTCGACTCCGGGGTGGTCGCCGAGGCCGAGGCGCTGATCGTGGGCTCGGTCGCCGCCGCCGAGGAGGCCCTCGGCTCGGCGTGCGTCGACCCGCGCGCCGCCGAGGGACTGCGGGCGCTCGTCCACCAGATGGCCTGGCGGGAGTCGTGAGCCGGGTAGTGGTGGTGGGCGCCGGCCTGGCGGGGTTGAGCGCCGCGTGCCACCTGGTCGGTGACGGGCACGACGTGACGGTGGTCGAGCGCAACTCGGGCCCGGGTGGCCGCAACGGCGTGATCAGGGCGGACGGCTTCACCTTCGACTCCGGGCCCACCGTGCTCACCATGCCGGACCTGCTCGAGCGGGCCCTCAACCGGGTGGGTGCCGACCTCACGCCGCTCGGGCTGCGCCGGCTCGACCCCGCCTACCGGGCCCGGTTCGCCGACGGCTCGGTGATCGACGTCCGCGCCGGGGTGACCGCGATGGCCGCCGAACTGGCCCGCACCTCCTCGCCGGCGGACGCGGCGGCGTTCCGCACGTTCGTGGAGTGGCTGGAGGCGCTCTACGAGGTCGAGATGCCGCACTTCATCGAGCGCAACTACGACACGGTGCTCGACCTGCTGACGCGCCCGGCGGCCGCTGCCCGGCTGGTCCGGCTGGGCGGCTTCGGCCGGCTCGGCAGGGCGGTCCGGCGCCGGTTCTCCGACGAGCGGCTGGTCCGGCTGTTCACGTTCCAGGCGATGTACGCCGGGATGTCACCGGAGGACGCGCTGGCGATCTACGCGGTCATCACCTATATGGACAGCGTGGCAGGGGTGTGGTTCCCGGCCGGCGGGATGCACGCCGTGCCCACCCTGATGGCGGATTCGCTGGCGACCGCCGGTGCCCGGCTGATCTACGACCAGGGCGTCGATTCCCTGATCACCGACGCCCGCGGCAGGGTGGCGGGAGTGCGGGCGGGCGGCGAACGGCTGGTCGCCGACGCCGTGGTGCTCGCCTTCGACCTGCCGACCGCGTACCGCACCCTGCTCGCCGACCTGCGTCCGCCCCGGGCCGCCCGGGGCGGCGGCGACTACTCCCCGTCGGCGGTGGTGTGGCACGTCGGCGTCCGCGGCGCACCCCCGGCCGACGCCGCCCACCACAACATCCACTTCGGGAAGGCCTGGGAGGAGTCCTTCCGGCAGCTGGTCAAGCGCAAGGAGTTGATGGACGACCCGTCGCGCCTTGTCACGATCCCGAGCCTGGACGCCCCCGAGCTGGCGCCGGCAGGTCACAGCACGTTGTACGTCCTCGAGCCGGTGCCCAACCTGACCGGCGGGCTGGACTGGCAGGTGGAGGGCCCCGCGCTGCGGGACCGCCTGCTCGGCTTCCTGCAGGTCTCCGGCTACCCGACCGACATCGTGACCGAGAGGCTCGTCACGCCCCGGGACTGGGCCGGGCAGGGGCTCGCCGCCGGCACCCCGTTCAGCCTGGCGCACAGCTTCACCCAGACCGGGCCGTTCCGCCCCGGCAACCGTGAGCCCCGCCGCCCGGGGGTCTTCTTCGCCGGGGACGGCACCACCCCCGGCGTCGGCATCCCGATGGTGCTGGTCAGCGGCGAGCTCGCCGCGCAACGCGTCCACGCCTACCTGGGAGGGGTGTCATGAGCGACCCGGCAGCCGACCAGCTCGCCCTCGGCTACGCCGCCTGCGAGCGGCTGACCCGTACCCACGGCACCACCTACTACTGGGG
>JAEYUH010000186.1 GCA_023432725.1 Actinomycetes bacterium
GAGAGCACGATCAGCACGGTCAGGTCGGGAGCCAGGCCAGTGGCCAGCGTCGCCACCCCGGAGACCACCAGTCCGGCGAGGATGAACGGCTTGCGCCCGGTCTCGTCCGAGCGTCGTCCCGCGACCGTGAGGCCGACGGCGTTCCCGGCGGCGAAGACCGCGAGCGCCGTCCCTGCCACCCACGGCTGCTGGGCGATCATCGCGGTCGCGAACAGTGGCAGGATCGCGTTGCGCACCCCGAAGTTCGACCAGCCATTGGCGAAGCCCGACCCGAAGGCCGCCCGGTAGGCGCTGTCCCGCCACGCCTGGGACGTGGTCAGCACCGGCAGGACGGGGCTGCCCGGCGCCTGCTGCAGCGAGGTGTGGCGAAGGAAGACAGCTACGATCCCGGCCGCGGCGAGCAGCGCGACCGCGTAGACCAGGAACGGCACCCGCAGCCCGAGACCCCCGAGCAGGCCGCCGAAGACCGGGCCGCCCACCCCGCCGAGCAGGAACGCGGTCGCGTACGCGGAGGCGACCCTGCCCCGAATCGACGGGGGCGCCAGGCGAACCAGCAGGGCGACCGCGGAGACTGTGAACATGGTCGACCCGATGCCACCGAGCCCGCGGAAGACCAGCAGCTGCCAGTAGTCCTGCGCGAAGGCGGTGGCACCGGTCGAGATCGCGACAATGACCAGCCCCGTCAGGTAGACCGGACGCTCGCCGAGCCGGGCGATCAGCCGTCCGCCGACCGGGGCGAAGACGAGCCGGAAGAAGGCGAAGGCGCTGACTACGACGCTGGACGCGAACGCTCCCACGCCGAAGCTCTGGGCGAAGGACGGCAACACGGGCGTGATCAGGCCGAACCCGAGCGCAATCACAAAGGCCGCAGCGATCAGCACCCAGATCTCACGGGGGATCCGCGGCGGCAGGTCGCGAGTCGCGCCGTCGGTCTCGTCCCCCATGGACAGCCAGTATGCCGACGACCCGTGGGTGCCGGACGCAGCCGCGCCCGGGCCGCAGCGGTGCGCGGCTCAGCGAACCTTGTGTTTCTTCGACGTGGCCGACGCGGTTGCGTAGCCCGATCGGGAGAGCGTGACCGTGACCGAGATGTACTTGCCCCGGTCCTTCGAGGTCAGCTTGTACTTCGCCTTGGTCGCCTTGGAGATCGCCTCGCCGTTGCGGTACCACCGGTACTTGACGATCGTCGCGCCGGGCTTCCAGACCCCCTTTGAGGCCTTCAGCGTGGCGCCCTTCTTGAAGGCGCCGGAGACCTTCGGCGCTGCCGACTTCACGAACCTGCCGGCTCGCACCTTCGCGGTGGCCTTGCTGGTGCTCGCCTTAGTCTCACCGAGGTAGCTGGCGGTCACCCGGACCGTCAGGGTCTTGCCCCTGTCCTTGGCCGTCAGCACCATGCTCGCGCCGGTGGCGCCGCTGATGGCCTTGCCATTGCGCAGCCACTGGTAGGAGTGGGCGGCTCCGTCGGCTCCGGACGGCTTCCCGGTCAGGCGCTCGCCGACCCGCAGCACGCCGGAGATGGACGGCACCTCCAACCGGGTCACCAGGTTGGGCACTATCGTCACCGGCTGACTCGTCCTCAGCACCTGGTCGCGCTCGAAGCTGACCGAGCGGGTCACCGAGTACTGGTGGCCGATGTCGTCCTCGCCGATCGGTACCGTCGGGCCGGCATCGATCGGTTCGCCGTCCCGCAGCCACTGGACGGTGTCCGTGCCGAAACTGGGCGGGAACGAGGCCCGCAAGGTTCCGCCGGGCATCGGGTCCCCCTTAATCACGGGGTTCGCGACGCTCGCGGTGAAGGTTTCGTACACCGTCACGGGGTCTGTGGTTACCGGTGCGGAGAATCCGAGGTAGCTGGCGGTGACCCTGACAGCCACCGCCCTGCCGGCGTCGGAGGTGGTGAGCGTGTAGGTCTCGGCGACGGCATCCGGGATCGGCGTGCCATCCCTGAGCCACTGGTAGGCGTACTCGATGCCGTTGGCGCCCTCGGGTCGGACGGTGAGGGTCCGGCCAACCAGATGGACGCCGCTGGTGGCCAGCCTGACCTTGGTCACCGGGTAGCCGAGCAGCGCGCTGAGCGCCCCCGGGGCGTTCAGCACACCTGCGCCGCACCGCACCACGCTGCACCCCGACAGCGGCGTCGCGGTCTCCACCAGAAGCCGCTGGATCCGGGACGGGGTCAGGGTCGGGTCCTTCGCCTTCAGGAGCGCGGCCACCCCTGCCACGTGCGGAGCCGCCATTGAGGTCCCGGCCATCCCGACGTAGTGGGGCGCGCCCGGACCTGTGCTGCCCTGGTTCGAGGTCGAGATGACCCACTCGTTCGGATCGTCCGCGACGTCGCCGGCTCCGCCCGGCGCCGCGATGGTGGCCGGGTAGCTGAACGTTCCGTAGTTGCTGTACTGCGCACGATCACCCCCGAAGGTGGTCGCCGTGACCCGTATCACCTTGTCGCAGCTGGCCGGCATCGTCATGCTGAGCGGCTCGTCCTCGTTGCCGGCCGCCGCGACCACGACCACCCCGCGGGCGACAGCCGCATTGATCGCGTCCTGCAGGGCGACCGAGCAGGAACCGAAACCGCTCAGCGACAGGTTGAGCACGTCGGCCGGGGTCGGGTTCGCGGGCACGTCGGTGACCGGCAGCCCCGCACCCCACCGGATGGCCGCGATGATGTCAGCCTCGGAGCCGCCACAGCGACC
>JAEYUH010000228.1 GCA_023432725.1 Actinomycetes bacterium
GGACCGCCTCGACGATCTCGCCGCTCGACCACCCGAAGCCGAGTTCGATGGCGCCCGGCTCGACGATCCGGCGGCCGTCGCGGCCGGTGAAGCTGGTCAGGTCGGGATGAACCTCGAAGCTCACCCGCGCCGCCGCCCCTGCCGCCAGCGGCACCCGGGCGAAGCCGATCAGCCGCTGCACCGGACGGACCACGCTGGCGTGGGGATCGTGAAGGTACAGCTGCACCACCTCAACGCCGTCCCGCTCCCCGACGTTGGCGACCCGGATCGACACCGTGATCGTCTGGTCGGTGTCCACCGACTCCACCGAGGCCTGCGGGTCCGTCCACTCGAACGGGGCGTAGCCCAGGCCGTGGCCGAACGGGAAGGCCGGGGTGGGATCGATGTTCGACACGGTGTTGCGCCGGGCCAGCGGAGCCGCCAGGTAGGTGGCGGGCTGGGCGCCGGCCTGCGCGGGGATCGACACCGGCAGCCGGCCGCTGGGGTTCACCCGGCCGCTGAGCACGCCGGCCAGGGCGGAGGTCCCTTCCTCGCCCAGGAAGAAGGCCTCAAGGATCGCGGCGGCGGTGTCGGGTGCCTCACCGAGGGCGTACGGACGCCCTGCCAGCAGGGCCACCACCACCGGCGTACCGGACGCGATCACCGCGTCGAGAAGCTGCTGCTGCGCGCCCGGCAGAGCCAGGGTGTCGGCGTCACAGCCCTCGCCGGAGGTGCCGCGGCCGAACAGCGCAGCCCTGTCGCCGAGCGCCAGCACGACGACCTCCGCGGCCCGCGCCGCAGCCACCGCGTCCTCGATCTCGTCGGTCTCGCCGCCGTCCACGGAGGTACCACGGACGTGGTCGATCACGGTCTGGGGGAACTCGGCGGCCAGCGCCTCCTTCAGGGTGGGCAACGAGAGCCCGATCGGCAGCTCCGGGTAGCGGACTCCGACGTGCGAGGGGAACGAGTAGCAGCCGAGCACGGCGTACGGGTCGTCGGCGTTCGGGCCGATCAGCGCGATCCGTCCGGGTGCGGCCAGGGGCAGCACGCCGTCGTTGCGGACCAGCACCACCGCCTCCTCGGCGATCCGGCGGGCCACCGCGCGGTTGGCGTCGGAATCGAGGTCGATGCTGCCGCGCAACGCCTCGAGGTTGCCGAGATCGGCGTCGGCCAGGGCCGGCGGGACCGGTGAGTAGTCGGGATCGAGCATCCCGAACTGCGCCTTCTGCAGCAGCACCCTGCGCAGCGCCCGGTCGATCAGAGTCTCGCTGATCGCACCGTCCTCGACGGCGGCGACCAGGTCGGCGTTGAAGGACTTGACGCTCGGCAGCTCGACGTCGATCCCGGCCTTCAGCGCCAGCTCTGCCGCCTCGGTGAAGTCGCCCGCGACGGCGTGCAGGGCGTGCAGGAACCCGATTGCGAAGTAGTCGGCGACGACGGTGCCGTCAAAGCCCCAGGTGTCGCGCAGCAGGCCGGTGAGCAGCGACTCGTCGGCCGCAACCGGGACGCCGTCGATGTCGGTGTAGGAGTTCATCACCGAGCGGACCCCGCTCTCGCGGACCGCCATCTCGAACGGCGGCAGCATGATGTCGGCGAGTTCGCGCGGGCCGATCGACACCGGCGCGAGGTTGCGTCCCGCCTTCGAGCTGGAGTAGCCCACGAAGTGCTTCAGGGTGGCCACGATGCCGGCCGACTCCAGGCCGCGGATGTAGGCCGAGGCCACCGTCCCGACCAGGTAGGGGTCCTCGCCGATGGTTTCCTCGACCCGGCCCCAGCGGTAGTCGCGCACCACGTCGAGGACGGGGGCGAGGCCCTGGTGAATGCCGAGCGCGCGCATGTCGGAGCCGATCCGGGCCGTCATGTGCTCGATCAGCTCGGGGTCGAAGGTGGCGCCCCAGGACAGCGGCACGGGGTAGGCGGTCGCCTGCCAGGCCGCGAAGCCTGCCAGGCACTCCTCGTGCGCCATCGCGGGGATGCCGAGCCGGCTCTCGTCCATGATCCGCTGCTGGGTGCGCAGCAGCGAGACCGCGCCCAGCGCCGGATCGACCGGCGCCGTCCCGAACGGACGGGTCAGCTGGCCGAGACCGCGCGGCAGCAGGACGTCGAGGTTGATCTCCTCGGTCATCTCGTTCTGGTTGGGCGCCACCTCCTCGCCGTCGGCGGACGCGCCCACCCAGATGCCGTAGAGCTGGGCCACCTTCTCCTGCACCGACATCGCGGCGATCAGGGCGTCCACCCGTTCGGCCACCGGCAACGAGGTGTCGTGCCACACTCCGGTGGCCCTTGCCTGTGAAACCGTCATCCCTTCACAGCTCCCGTCAGGCCGCCCACGATGCGCTTCTCGGCCGCGATGAAGAACAGCAGCGCGGGGAGCATGGACAGCGAAGTGTAGGCAAGCACCGCACCGGTGTCCTGCGAGTACTGGGTCGCGAACTGGGTGACCCCGAGCGGGAGCGTCCACAGGTTCTGCGGCATGCCACCGGCCGCCATGATCAGCAAGGGCAGCAGGTACGCGTTCCAGGACCCGATGAACGCCAGCACCCCGACGGTGGTCAGGCCGGGCATCGACAGCGGCAGCATGATCCGCCAGAAGAAGCCGATCCGGGTGGCGCCGTCGATGGCCGCGGCCTCCTCCAGCTCATCAGGGATGGCCTTCAGGAAGGGCACCAGGATGATGATCGTCGTCGGCAGGGCGAAGGCGATCTGCGGGATGATCACGCCGGCGAAGGTGCCGTGCAGACCGAGGCTGCGGATCAGCAGGTTCAGCGGCAGCGACGCGACCGTCAGCGGGAACATGAGCCCCGCGGCGAACAGCGCGTACAGCAGACCACGTCCGCGGAAGCTGTACTTGGCGATGACGAAGGCCGCCATGATGCCGAGCACACACACCCCTGCCGTCGTCCCGACGGCTACCACGCCGGAGGAGAACAGCGAGCCCCAGAACCGGTCGGAGCCGAGCACCGTCAGGTAGTTCTGGGTCGACCAGGGGTTGGGCCACCCGGCGGGGTTGGAGTTGATGTCGGAGTTGGTACGGAAACCGTTGAGCCAGACATACAGCACCGGCACCACCGACACCACGACGATCATGTACGCGATGACGTAGATCAGCGGCGAGGACCAGCTGAACGCCGACTTGGCCCGCACAGGCGGACGCTCGTCAGTGACGGTGGCAGTTGTGGTGGTCGTCATGTCAGCGCACCCCCCTGGTGACGGCGCCGGCGAGGTCGCGGCGCATGGCAAGGCGCTGGTACACCAGCGCGACGGTGAGTGAGATCACGAACAGGATCACGGCGATGGCGCTGCCGTAGCCCGGCCTGGTCTGGCCGTTGACGATCATGTACACCGCCATCGTGTTGGTTGCGTTGAGGGGGCCGCCGCGGGTGGTGACCCAGACCATGTCGAACAACTGCAGGGAGCCGATCATCGACAAGAACACCCAGATCCGGATCGTGGGGCCCAGCAGTGGCAGCGTGATGTACCACTGGGCCTTCCACCACCCGGCGCCGTCGATGGCTGCCGCCTCGTGCAGTTCCTCGGGGACTCCCTGCAGGCCGGCGAGCATGATCAGGATCGCGAAGCCGAGGTACTTCCAGGAGATGATGCCGAACATCACCCACAGGGCGATGTCGGGATCGCCCAGCCAGGGCCGGGCGAGGTCGCCGAGCCCGACCATCTCGAGCAGGGCGTTGATGAAGCCGTTGGGCGAGAGCAGCAGGTTCCACGACAGGCCGGCGATGACTTCGGCGAGCACGTAGGGCACGAAGATCGCGGCGCGGATGAACGCGCGGCCCTTGAGCTTCCGGTTCAGCAGCATCGCCGCAGCGATCGCCAGCGGACCCTGGATCAGGATCGAAGCGATCAGGATCGAGAAGTTGTTGCCGACCGCCTGCAGGAAGTTGGGGTCGGTGAACGCCTCGATGTAGTTGTCGAAGCCGATGAACCGCTCCAGCGGACCGAGCCCGTTCCAGTTGAACATGCTGTACACGGCGGCCAGCGCCACCGGGAGGATGACGAAAGTGAGGAAGACGATCAGGGCGGGACCAGCGAAGACGCCGATCTCCAGCCACTTGCGGCCCGAGCCCGAGCGCGCCGACTTCCGGTTGGCGGGGGCAGGGCCCGCGGAGACCGCGGGCCCTGCCACTGAGGTGTTTGACATCGCCGACTACAGCTTCGCTGCGGTGTCCTTGAGGGCCTTCACGATGTCCTCGGGAGTGCCCTTGCCGCCCATCAGGTTCACGATCGCGTCGTTCAGCGGGTTGCCGAACTCCGGGCCGAGAGCGCTGTCGAGCCACAGCTGGACGTAGGACGAACCGGCCAGACCGGCCGCGATCGCCTTCAGGTTCTCATCGGTGATGCTCTCGGCAGCAGCCGGGTTGGCCGGGATGCCGGAGCCGGCGGCGGCGAAGGCCTTCTGGACCTCGTCGCTGACCAGGTAGGCCGCGAACTCGACCGCGACATCGGGGGCGTCCTTGTAGACACCGAAGGCGTCGCCGCCACCCATCGTGATGGTCGGATCACCAGCGGTGCCGGGGATCGACGGGAAGGGGAACCAACCCAGGAACGCGGGGACCTTGGCGTCCGGAGCCAGCGAGCCGATCTGGCCGGCGTTCCAGGCACCCATGAACTCCATGGCGGCCTTGCCGTTGGCAACCATGCCGGCGGAGGAGTCGGCGCCCTGCTGGGCGGAGGTGGCGAGGAAGCCATCCTGGAACGGCTTGGTGTCGACGAACTCCTTCAGCTTCTTGCCGGCCTCGATCCAGCACGGATCGTCGAAGGTGAGGCCGGGGATGGCGGTCTGCAGGGTCTGGACCGAGCAGGTGTTCAGCGCGAACTGGTACCACCAGTGGCCGGCCGGCCACTTGTCCTTGGCGCCGACCGCGATCGGGGCGACGTCGATGGCCTTCAGCTTCTCGACGGCGTCGCTCAGCTCGGTCAGGGTCTTCGGGGTACCGGTGATGCCGGCCTTGGCGAAGAGGTCCTTGTTGTACCAGATGCCGGTGATACCGAAGGTGAACGGCAGACCGTACTGCTTGCCGTCGACCTCCCACGGCTTGACCACGCCGCCGAGCTTGGCGATCGTGTCGGCCGCGCCGGTGCTCAGGTCCTTGAGGTAGCCGGCCTCAGCCTGGGCGCGAACCTCGCCGCCCGGCCAGACCTGGAAGACGTCGGGGGCCGCGTCGCCGCCGGCCTGCAGCGCCTGCGGGATCAGCGTGCGCTGGAGCTCCTCGTTCTGGTAGCCGGTCGCCTCGATGGTGACGCCGGGGTGCGAGGCCTCGAAGTCGCGCGCGGCCTTGTCCCAGATGCCCTTCAGCGGATCGGCCGTGCCGTTGTGCCACAGACGCAGGGTCACCTGCTCAGGGGCGGACGTGGCCGGAGCGGAGCTGCTGGCGTCGGCGGTGGGCGACGGTGCGGGACTCGGGGCCGGGGAGCAGCCGGCCAGGCCGAGCGCCACCGCTGTCGCGGCGAGACCTGCGAGCCCCCGTGAAGTGAATCTGTTCATCCTTGAACCTCTCGAAAGTTTCGACCTCGTAGTCGAAAATGGCTAGGCGCCCCCAGCCTAAGAGGGGGCCGAGTATGCGGTCAACCGCAACATATCTCAGTGCGATAACGATTTCGATACCGTTACCGACCGTTTCGCTCGGGCCTTCGCCGGGCGGCCGCCGGGGGCGACGGGCTAGGAGAGTTCCTCGGTGTCGCGGACGGGCTCCATTGACTTGGCCAACGGCTCGGCGGACGGGAAGGGCTCGACGTCGTTGCCGACCAGGGCGGCGCGGGTGGCTGCCTCGCCGTGCAGGGAGCCCACGATCCGGGCCCGCACGGACGGGGGCATGGGCAGGCCGGGCTGGGCGGCGAGAACCTGCGAGATCGCTTGCTCGACCTCGGACGGGAGCCCGGCGTCTTCGGCGGATTGGTGTGGCATGGCTTCCTCGGCAGGGGTCGACACCGGGTCAGACGCAGCCTGGGACGGTTCGGTTCCCATCACGCCTCCACCAGGTGTCGCAGCAGCGGCGCGAGCCGGGCGCGGCCCCGCGAGCACCGGCTCTTCACGGTTCCGGGCGCGCAGCCCAGGATCGCCGCCGCCTCGTCGATCGACCGTCCCTCAAGGTCGACGAGGATCAGCGCGGCCCGCTGATCGGGTCCGAGGCGGGCCAGGGCTCGTTCCACCTCGGCAGCCACCTCGCGCCGCACCACCGTCTCCTCAGGGCCCTCCTGGCTGCTGGGGAGCGCGGCCACCACCTCGTCGCCCGCCGCAGCCTGTGGCCGGGCCTTGGCCCTGCGCAGCCTGTCGAAGCAGGCGTTGAGCACGATCCGGTACAGCCAGGTGCCGACCGCGGCGTCGCCCCGGAAGGACGCGGCCCTCCGGAAGGCTGACAGCATCGCCTCCTGGAGCACCTCTTCGGCATCGGCGGGGTGCTGCAGGGTGCGCAGCGCCAGGGCCCAGAGCCGGTCGGCGTGGCGGGTGAACAACTCGGCGAAGGCATGCTGGTCGCCGGCGACATGGGCGGCGAGGAGCGCGCGGTCGTCGACCTCGCTCATCCCAGCACCTCCACCTCTGCGATCTCGCCGCGGAAATAGCCCTCCTCCACGGGGGGCAGCTCGGTCAGGTAGACCAGCACGTAGCGAGTCTCGATGGCACCGAAGCCGAGGTCAAACCTGGCGCGGCCCGACTCGACCCGCTGGACCCTGCGCCACTGCTGCTCCGACTCCATCGGCGCCTCACCGCCGGCCGCTGCCTCCGGAACCCTCACCTCCAGAGCCGTCGGTCCGCCCACCAACTGCAGCCGCACCTGCCGGACGGAGACCACCTTGCCCAGGTCGATCACCAGACCGACGCCCGGCTTGAGACCGCCGAGGGTGGGCAGGCGCCGGTAGCGCTCGGTGCGCCAGCTCGTCTCCGGGTCGCCGTCGATCGCCCGGGCTGCCTGCCGGGGGTTCTCCTGTCCGCTGCCGCCGTCGGCCCGCGGATCGAAGTCGGTGGCCGCGACGATCGGCAGCAGCCGGGGCGCCTGGATGGTCGGCTCGACCTGCTGCGGGTCCGGTTCGCCACCCGACAGGACGGCCGCCAGCACGAGGGCGGCCACCACGGCGACGGCGCCGACGAGGATCCACAGGTGCCGGCGGCTGCGAAGGCCCCGGACGGCCGGCGCCGGGGTGGTTCCGGGCCCCGGCGGTGAGGGGACGGGGCTGGGCGGCGGTGGCGGGACGGGGGTGAACGGCGGCGGGTTGTCCTCCGGCAGGCCGGACGCGGCGACCGTCTCGGGCTCGAACTCGGGAAGCTCCTCGCTCACCTCGAACCGGGGCCGCGCCGGTGTCGGGACGGGGGGCGCCACCACGGAGACGGCGGGGGTGCCCTGCTCGGCGCGATCCAGTCGCAGCCGCAGGTCAGCGGCAGAGCTGATCGGACCCAGCACCAGGGAGAGTTCGGTGGTGACCTGGGCGGCGGTCACCAGGCGGGTCGCCTGCTGCCGGGGCTGGGGGGACAGGATGCGCTCCACCACCACGTCGACAGGATGGGCGACCCCGGTGCGCACCTGGCTGGGCAGCAGCAGTCGGCCGTCCTCCACCGGGGCGGCGGGCAGGCCGTAGGCGTCGCCGCCGGGCCACCGGGCGACGAGGCAGGCGTAGAGCAGCCGGCCCAGCGCGAGGACGTCCTCAACCTCGCCGTTCGCCCCGACGGACGGCGCTCCGGACAGCACCTCGTCGACCAGGAGGCCGATGATCTTGACATTGCCGCTGGTGGTGATCAGCACTGTCGCGGGGCTCAGGTGCCGATGGTGCAGGCCGTCGGCGTGCAGTCCGGTCAGCGCGTCGGCCACCTCGCGCACCACCCACGCCGTCTCCGCGCCGGTCAGCGGCCCGCCGGCCAGCACCCGCTGCAGGGTCTGGCCCGTCGCGTACTCGTAGACGATGTAGGCCCCGTGCTCGCCGGAGGAGGGACGGACGACGTCCAGCACCCGCAGGAACCGCGAGTCGGTGGCCATCGCCGCCCTGCGGGCACGGTCGAGCACCTCCTCGGCCCGGGTGTCGGACTCGGAGAGCAGATGGATCAGCACCGGCCGAGTGAGGACGGTGTCCTCGGCGCGCCAGGTCTGGTGCCCGTCCCGCTCGGCCAGCAGTTCCGCCAACCGGTAGCGTCCGGCCAGGGCCCGACCGACGTCGATCAGGTTGGTCGGTTCGGCCGCCCAGTACTCGTCGGCGACAGGGGCGGCGGTGGGCGGCGGGAAGTCGAGGACGGCGGGGGGCGGCTGGGGCGTCTCCACCGCGATGAAGGCGCCGACCCCGTCCGGGTCGGTGTTCACCACCTCGGCGGCCTCGGGCGCGGGGACGGGCTGGACCGGCGGGGCGGGCGCCTCGGCCTCGGCGGCCAGCACCTCCTCCACCGCGAGCGGTGAGTCGGCCTCGGCCTCCGGCGCCGACCGGCGCCGCAGGACGGTCAGCAGTTCGGCGGTCTCAGGGATGCCCAGCCGCCGGGCGGCGAAGAAGAAGACGAGGACGGCCAGGCCGCCGGCCAGCACAAGCCCGAGCACCACCATCAGCAGCCCGCCGAGCGAGCTGAACCACGCGCTGACCGCCCAGGCCAGCACCGCGGCCG
>JAEYUH010000237.1 GCA_023432725.1 Actinomycetes bacterium
CTGATGGCCCCCGGCTCGATCCCCCGGCTGACCGACTTCGGGATCGCCCGGTCGGTGGACGGCGGGTCGCTCACCTCCACCGGCCAGCTGCTGGGGACCGCCTACTACCTGAGCCCCGAACAGGCGATGGGCGGGCCGGTGGGCCCGCCGAGCGACATCTACTCCCTCGGCCTGCTGGCCCACGAGATGCTCACCGGCAGCAAGCCGTTCGACAGGGGCAGCCCGATCGCGACCGCCCTGGCGCAGGTCCAGGAACCCGCGCCCACCCTGCCGCCGGCGGTGCCGGTCGACCTGGTCGAGGTGGTGATGGCCTGCCTGGCCAAGGAGCCCGCCGACCGTCCGACCGCCGACGACCTCGTCCGGCTGCTCGAGTCGGGGACGGAGGCCGCTCAGGCACTCTCCGGCCTGGAGCCGCCGGAGGCGCTGGCGGGCCTGCCCCGGCGGGCGATCCGGGACGGCTCGTAGCGGGCTCGCCTCCCTGGCCCGGCCCCCCTGGCGAGGCTAACGTGGTGGGCGATGACCGACCCGACGAACCCCGAGCCGGCCCCGACGCGACCGCGCCGGTCGTCCCGCCTGCCCGCGCTCGGGAACCGGGGCGGTGGCTGGGTCGCGCTGCAGGTGGTCCTGTTCGCCGCGGCGGGTGCCGCCGGGCTGCTGGGCGGCGGCTGGCCGGAGCCGGCGCGCCCCTGGCTGTGGGTCGCGGGTGGCGCGCTCGGGCTGGGCGGAGTGGCCCTCGCGCTGCTGGGCGGGGCGGGGCTCGGCAGCCAGCTCACGCCGTTCCCACGTCCGGTGGCCACAGGGGAGCTCCGTCAGGACGGCGTGTACGGCCTGGTTCGCCACCCGATCTACGGGGGTGTGCTGCTCATCCTGCTGGGCTGGTCCCTCGTCTCCTCCCCGCTCGCGCTGGTGCCGTTCGGGCTCGCCGTCGCGTTCTTCGAGGCCAAGCGTCGCCGCGAGGAGGCCTGGCTGCTGGAGCAGCACCCCGGCTATGCCGCCTACTGCGCCCGGGTGCCGCGTCGCTTCCTGCCGTACCTGTGGTGACTCGGGCCCGACCGCCGGCGTCGCAGCCGCGTGGTCTCGACTAGCCTGCGGGGGGTGAGCCTCGAACCGGACGGCACCGCGCGTCCCGCCCTGCGGGTGGGGTACGTCCCCGGGGTGACGCTCACCAGGTGGCGGCGGGTGTGGGCCGAGCGGCTCCCGCGGGCCACCCTCGAGGTAGTGGAACTCACCCAGGCCGGACAGCGGCAAGCGCTCGACGCAGGCCGGGTCGATGTCTGCTTCGTCCGGCTCCCGGTCGAGCGCGACGGGTTGCACCTGATCCGGCTGTACGACGAGGTGGCGGTGGTGGTCGCGCCGAAGGATCACCCGGTAGCTGCCTTCGACCACCTCACCCTGTCCGACCTGGCAGGCGAGCCGCGGGTGCCGGACGGTCCGGACGCCTTCGACCGGGTGGCGTGGGGCGCAGGGGTTCTGGTGGTGCCCCATTCGGTCGCCAGGTCGAAGAGCCGGCGCGACCTGATCGCCGTCCCGCTCACCGACGCCGAGCCGACCACCATCGGGCTGGCCTGGCTGGTAACGGCGCCCGCGTCACGGGTCACCGACGAGGGCGTTGCCCGCGGCAGGGAGGAACTCATCGAGGAGTTCGTCGGCATCGTCCGGGGACGGACTGCCAACAGTTCGCGGACCGCCGCGGCCCGGGCGAAGCAGGAACCGGCCACGCCGAAGGCCCGCAGGCCGGCGCCCACCCGGAAGACTGCTGGGCATCACGGCGCACGTCGGCGACGCCCTCGCTCGTCCTGATCGCTATTGACTTTAGCTATCATGGCTAAGTATCGTAGCCTTGTAGCGAGCAAGCACAGAGGAGAACCATGAGAGCCCCGCGCACCACACCCGCGCACCGCACCAGCACCTGGCCGAAGCGAGGCCGGCGATGAGGCTCGCGCCCGGCCTGCACCGCATCGGCAACGACCTGGTTGCCTGCTACCTGGTCGTCGACGCCACCGGAGTCACCCTCATCGACGCCGGACTGGCGGGCCACTGGAGCGAGTTCCTGGCCGAACTGGAGTCGCTGGGGCGCGGACCCGCCGATGTCAGGGCCGTCCTGCTCACCCATGGCGACACCGACCACCTCGGCTTCGCCGAGCGGCTGCGGCGCGAGTTCGGGGTCCCGGTCTGGGTCCACGCCGCCGACGCAGCCCGAGCCCGCGGCGAGGCGAAGCCCCCCAAGTCCGGCTGGGGAAGGGTGCGGCTCGGGCCGCTGGCCCGATTCCTGTGGTACGCGGCCCGCACGGGCGGCCTGCGGACCACCTTCCTCGGCGAGGTGCAGACCCTGGCCGGCGGCGAAGTCCTCGACCTGCCCGGCAGCCCGCGGGTGATCCCGCTCCCGGGCCACTCCCCCGGCAGCGTGGCCTTCCACGTCCCGGCCGTGGACGCGGTCTTCGTCGGCGACGCCCTCACCACCCGGCACGTCCTGACCGGCGCCGAGGGCCCGGCCGCTGCGCCGTTCACCGACGACCCCGGCCAGGCGAACGCCTCGCTGGCTGCCCTGCGCGGTCTCGACGCGACCTGGGTGCTGCCCGGGCACGGCGCCCCGTGGAACCAGGGGACAGCTGCCGCGCTGGACCGGCTGGGCATCCAGTAGGTTGGAGGGCCGGGGAGAGGAGCCGCGATGCAGCTGCGCCACGACGTCGACCTGGGCCAGGACCGCGTCTCCTACCTGGAATGGACGCCGCCAGGCCAGGCCCGCGGCACCGTCCTGCTCCTGCACGGGGGCGGGCTCGACAGCGCCGAGTTGTCGTGGGGCGACTTCGGCGGGCGGATCGCCGCCGGGGGCTATCGCGTCCTCGCCCCGGACGCTCCGGGCTACGGGCAGTCCCCGTTGCCGTCCTGGCCCTCCACCCAGCAGAACCTGATCCGGTTCGCGGCCGCCTTCATCGACCGGCTCGGCCTGGACGGGTTCGTCCTGGCCGGCCTGAGCATGGGGGGCGGCATGACCCTTGGCTACGCGCTGGAGCACCCCGGCCGGGTCCGCGCGATCATCCCGATGGGCAGCGGGGGGATCATGGACCTCCAGCGCGACGCCTGGTGGGCCCGCGCGGTGCACCGCCTCACCTGGGTCTCGGTGCGAACCGGCCTGGTGGACGCGAGCTACCGGTGGTTCGCCGGCAGCCGCCGGCTCACCGAGTGGTCGCTGACGCAGATAGTCAGGGACCCGGCCCGGCGGACGCCCGCGCTGCTGGACGCCGTGATGGCCCAGGCCAGGCGGCCCAGCGGAGCTATCGCTTTCGGCCAGTGGCAGCGCGACCAGATCCTGCCGGACCGGATCAGGACCAACTACCTGCCGCGGGCTGCGGAGCTGACCATGCCCGCCCTGGTGGTCCACGGCGACCACGACGTCGGCGTTCCGGTGCAGCGGGCTCGCGAACTCGCCCGGGCGCTGCCCGACGCGCGGATCCTGATAGTGCCGGGGGCAGGCCACTGGGTGCCACGCGATGCCCCTGACATGGTGGCTCGCGAGACCCTCGCCTTCCTCGCGGAGCTCTGAACGCCGCGTCCCGTGTCGGCTACTTCGCCGGGCGCAGCCGGACCCGCTGGCCGTTGGAGGCCTTCTCGACCTCCGCAAGGCTCGAGCGCGACTTCACGAAGTCGGTGAACGAGCTGTAGCCGAGCGACTTCTCGTGGAAGCCCGGATCCATCCGCTTCATCTGCTGCTTCACCGCCGAGGTGTGCAGCCACTCGTCGCGTCC
>JAEYUH010000248.1 GCA_023432725.1 Actinomycetes bacterium
CACCGCGCCCGGCCCCCGTCCCCGCCACGGCCACCCTCGCCGCCGCGGCGCCGACCGTCATCACGTCCCCGCCCACCACCGTGCTCACCGACGACACCGGCACGCAGCCCGGCACCGCCACCCGCGCTCTCGAACCGGTGCCGCCGCGGCGCAACCTGGTGCCGCTGTGGGCGACCCTGATCGCACTGGCGGTGATCGGCCTCGGGGTCGGCGTGTTCGCCCTGCTGAACCCCGGCAACCAGGTGCGGATGGTCACCGTCCCCAACCTCGTCGACCTCACCCCGCCGCGCGCCGTCGAGGTGCTCGAAGAGCTCGACCTGGTGCCGCGTCCGATCGAATGGCAGGGTCCCGACGACAACACCGTCGGCCGGGTGGTCACCCAGCGGCCGTCCGCGGAGAGCTCGGTCGAGGTCGGCAGCGTGGTCGAGTTCGAGGTGAACGTCGGCCCCGAGAAGAAGGCCATCCCGAGCGGGCTGCTCGGCCAGCCGTACGAGGACGTGATGAAGCAGCTCACCGACCTCGGCTTCACCAGCGTGACGGCCGAGGTCGACCCGAACGAGCCGCTCACCGCCCGCACCGACGAGGTGACGGCGATCAACCCGGCCGAGGGCGCCAGCGTCGCGATGAGCACGCCGATCGTGGTGTCCTACGCCACCGGCGAGAGCGCCGTGCCGAACTTCACAGGGCTCGACCAGGAGTCGGCGGAGGAGGCCGCCAACCTGGTGGGGTTCACCAAGATCACCTTCACCACCGAGCCGTCGGACGCGACCGAGGGGACCGTCATCTCGCAGACGCCCGGCCGTGGCCAGGTGGTGAAGCGGACCACGACGATCCGGATCGTCCTGGCCGGGCCGATGCCCGAGCCGACCCCGACGCCGACCCCGACCCCGACGCCGACCCCGTCCGAGTCGCCGACCAGCGAGCCGACCGGGCCCGGGGGCGGCGAAGAGGGAGGCTAACGGCCGCTCAGGCGGCCGGGCCGACCAGCGGCGAGAGCCCGACGGCCCGCTCCGGGGCGGTCGGGTCGCCGCAGGCGGCCAGCCAGTTGGCGAGCATCTGGTAACCGCCCTCGGTCAGCACCGACTCGGGGTGGAACTGGACCGCCTCCAGCGGCAGCGTCCGGTGCCGCAGCCCCATGATCACCCCCGACTCGGTGCGGGCGGTCACCTCGAGCTCGGCCGGCACGGTCTCCGGGTCGAGGGCCAGCGAGTGGTAGCGGGTGGCCGTGATCACCGGCGGCAGGCCGCGGAAGACGCCCCTGCCGTCGTGGCGCACCAGCGAGGTCTTGCCGTGCAGCAGCTCGGGGGCGCGTTCGACCACCCCGCCGAAGGCGACCGCCATCGACTGCAGGCCCAGGCACACCCCGAAGATCGGGAGCCGGCTGCCGTGGCTGCGGATCACCTGGACGCACACCCCGGCGGCTTCCGGGGTGCCCGGGCCGGGGGAGACGAGGACGCCGTCGAAGCCCTGCTCCCAGCCGTCCTCGCCGAACCGCGGGTCGTCGTTGCGCCAGATCTCGACCTCGGCGTCCAGCTGGCCCAGGTACTGGACCAGGTTGTAGACGAACGAGTCGTAGTTGTCGATGACCAGGATGCGCGCCATGGGCTCCATTCTCACCGACGGGGGCGGGGTGGGCCATGGCGGGCCACCGGCCCGGACGCTGCTCAGCGCAGCGCTTCGGCGTGCCGCAGGTCCAGCGGCCCCTGGAACCCGGGCAGGACGACGTCGTCCAGCCGCTGCTGGGAGTAGCCCAGCCGATAGGCCACCACGTACTCGCGGTACACCTGCAGGTGGGACGACTCCGCGAGCGCCGCCTCCAGCGCGAGCGGGTCGCCGATCGCGGTGATCACGTAAGGCGGGGCGTACGGCACGCCGTGCAGCACGACGGTGTTGCCGACGCACTTGATGCCGGTCTGGGCGGTGACCCGCTGGCCCTGCAGCGTCATCGCCTCGGCGCCGCCCTGCCACAGCGCGTTCACCACCGCCTGGATGTCCTGCTGGTGGACGATCAGCAGCTCGTCGGCCACCCCGGCGGGTTTCACCGACAGCGGGGCATCCGACAGGGTCACCGTGACCCCCGGTCCTGCGACGGCGCCCAGCCCGGCGTGGCGGGACAGCTCGGCCAGTTGCTCCGACAGCGGGTCGTCGCCCTGCCCCTGCTGGGCGAGCCGGTCGACGGCGTCGCGCAGTTCGGCGGCGGTGGCCGCGAGTTCGGCGTTGCGGCGCGACTCCGCCCGCAACAGGTCGGCCAGGTCGGTGGTGCGGCCGGGACGCAGGTCGCCGCCGTCGGCGGCCAGGGCGCCCGTGGTCAGCATCAGCCCGGCGAGCAGGGCGGTGAGGAAGGTGGCGAGCCTGCCGGCCACCGTCCGGGTGGTCTGGTGGCGACGGGCGCGGCGGAACCTCGCCCTGGCCCGCGTCCACCGATTCAGCACAGCGCCACCCTACGACAGGGCCGTTCTGCTCCGGACCCGGTACTCTTGGCCTGTCACGCAGCTGTTGTGCAAGGAGTACGGGTGCCCGAGTCGAAGGTCCGCAAGACCGCTGTCGAGAAGAAGCGGCAGGCCGCCAAGGAGGCGCGCGCCCAGGAGCGCGCCAAGGAGCAGAAGACCGTCGCCGCTCCCGGCAGCCGCCAGTGGGTGCTGCCGGCATTCGTCACGCTCGGCCTGGTCGGCGTGCTGTGGCTGGTGGTCTACTACATCACCGCGTCGACGGGCATCTACGTCCCCGGGATGTCCGATCTCGAGGGGATCTGGAACATCGTGATCGGGATGGGCGCCCTGGCCGGCTCCTTTGCGCTGGCCACCCTCTGGAAGTAGCCCCGGCTCACGGGGACGGTTCTCCGGCTCACGGGGACGGTTCTCCGGCTCACGGGGACGGTTCCCGCCACCCCCGCTGCCTGGACAGTTGCCGCCGAACTCGGCGGTTTCCGTCCGGTGAGGGACGGGGGCCGTCAGCCCAGCGGCTTCAGCAGCGGGAACAGGATCGTCTCGCGGATGCCCGACCCCGTCAGCAGCATCAGCAGGCGGTCCATGCCCAGGCCCATGCCGCCCATCGGCGGCGCGCCGAACTCGAGGGCCTGCAGGAAGTCCTCGTCGAGCTGCATCGCCTCCGGGTCGCCCGCGGCAGCCTTCAGTGACTGGGCGACCAGCCGTTCGCGCTGCACCACGGGGTCGATCAGCTCGGAGAAGCCGGTCGCCCGCTCGACGCCGTCCACGATCAGGTCCCAGGCCTCGACCAGGCCGGGTTCCGAGCGGTGCGGACGGGCCAGCGGCTGGGCGATCGCCGGGTAGTCGCAGACGAACGTGGGCTGGCGCAGGGTCGGCTCCACGATCTCGCTGAACAGCTCCATGACGATCTTCTGCCCACCCCACGCCGGGTCGAGCGCGATCCCTGTGGCGTCGGCGATCCGGCGCAGCACTGCCACGTCCGTGGCGGGGGTGAGCTCCTCGCCGACCGCGTCCGACAGCGTCGGGTAGACCGGCTTCCACTCCCACTCGCCGTCGAGGTCGACCTCGCCGCGCGGGGTGTCGAGCACCCGGGTGCCCAGCGCCGCGTCCGCAGCCTCCTGGATCAGGCGACGGGTGAGGTCGGCGATCGTGAACTGGTCGCCCCAGGACTGGTAGGCCTCGAGCATGGTGAACTCGGCGGAGTGGCTGGAGTCGATGCCTTCGTTGCGGAAGATCCGTCCGATCTCGTACACCCGGTCGGCGCCGCCGACCATCGCCCGCTTGAGGTACAGCTCGAGCGCGATCCGCAGCGTCATCGGGATGTCGAAGGCGTTGAGGTGGGTGCCGAACGGCCGGGCGGCGGCCCCGCCGTGGATCAGCTGCAGCACCGGGGTCTCGATCTCGATGTACCCCTCGGCGTGCAGCGTCTCGCGGACGCTGCGGGTGACCAGCGCCCGGGCGCGCACCATGTCGCGGGCCTCGGGGCGGGCGACCAGATCGGCGTAGCGCTGCCGGACGCGGGTCTCCTCGCCGAGTTCCTTGTGCAGGGTCGGGAGCGGACGCAGCGCCTTGGA
>JAEYUH010000256.1 GCA_023432725.1 Actinomycetes bacterium
GTCCCGTCGGCGAGCCGGCCGGCGCCGTCGGCGGCCTCGCCGAGGCCGTCCGCCAGATCCCGCGCGCCGTCGGCGAGTTCGGCCGCGCCGTCAGCGATCGTGACGAATTGCTCGCCCATGTCGTTGAAGCCGAGGTAGATCTGTTCGAGGTAGGTCGAGGTGAGGGTCTCGTTGAGCACCCGGGCCGCCTCCTGGGCCACCACCTTGCCGAGGGTGGCGTCGGCGATCCCTGCCACCGGGGAGGTCTCGATGCCGATCGTCGCCCTGCTCGCGTCCGAGGCCTCACCGGCATACGACGTCGCCGCGGCCGAGAACTCCGGCGGAATCGTGACCATCGCCGCGTAGTCGCCAGTGGCCAACCCCTGCCGGGCGTCAGCCTCGGAGGCGAGCTCCCAGTGCAGGTTCCGAACCCTGTCGGAATCGACCAGGGCCGCCGTCAGCTGGCGGCCGAGCGGGATGTACTCCCCCTCGATAGTGACCGGCTCGTCGAGGTTGACGATCGCCGCCTCGACGGTGCGCAGCCGCGCATCGTCGTTCCAGTTCGCCCACAGCAGCCCGCCCGCGACCAGGACGGGCACGAGGATGAGCCCGAGCAGCGTGGTCCAGCGAATCGGTGTGGCGTTGATGCGTTCGATGCTCATCGGGTGGCTCCAGCGGCGTGGGCGAGGTGGGACGGAAGCCGCAGCACGCGGTACTCCCCCGGTACCAGGACGGACGGGTCGGTGCCAGGCATGGTGCCGAGCACCCAGGCGGTGGGCTGATCGGGGTCGGGCGGATGACCGAGGGCGGCGCGCAGCGTCGCCTCGTGGGCGTCGGGCAGCTCGTCGGCGGCCGGCACGAACACGATCCCGCCGGCGGCCAGGTCGATCTCAGCCGCCATGTCGGCGGTGGTGTCGAGCAGCACGGGCGTCCTGGTCCGGACCACCGAGCCCTCCTCCGGCAGCACCCGGCCGAGAACCTTGGCCTCCCCCGCGGTGAACACGGCCCGGCCCGACAACCCGTACATCAGCGCCAGTCGGCTCACGTGCTCGCCCTCGACGACCAGCACCTCGCCGCGCTCGACCCGAACCGCGATGTCACGGAACAGGGAGTGGCCCTCGGCCAGCGCGGTCAGGCCCTCGGCGTGGATGGCCGCGGCGTCGCCCGGGGCGGGCCAGTCGGCGAGCCGGGTCTGGTGGGCCAGCGCCTCGCCCTCGACGTCCAGCACCGGCAGCCGCTTGTCCAGCCAGGCCGGCAGCCACCAGGCCTTGTCCCCCATCAGCTTCATCACCGCGGGACCCAGCGTCATGCGGACCAGGAAGGCGTCGAAGGCCACGCCGAGGGCCAGCGAGAGCGCGATCGGCTTGATGACGCCGATGCCGGTCGGCACGAAGAAGATGAAGACCGAGAACATGATCAGCGCAGCGCCGATCACCACCTTGGCGGAGTGGACGAAGCCGTCCTCGATCCACCGCTTGTTGCCGTGGACGTACTCCTCACGCATCCGGGAGGTGAGGAAGACCTCGTAGTCCATCGCCAGGCCGAACAGGATGCCCATCACGATGATCGGCAGGAAGCTGATGATCGGCCCCGGCTCCGCGAGGTTGATCAACCAGCCGCCGACGCCCTCGTTGAAGACGAGCGTGACGACGCCGAAGGCGGCGCCCACGCTGAGCAGGTAGCCGAGGGCGGCCTTGACCGGCACCCAGACTGAGCGGAAGGCCATCGCGAGCAGGACCAGCGACAACCCCACGACGAAGACGCCGAAGGGGATCAGGGCCTGACCGAGGCGCTCGGTGACGTCGAGCTGAACGGCGGTGACACCGGTGATCCCGGTATCGATCCCGAACTCCTCCTGCCAGGCGTCATGGCGCTGGCGCAGCCGGTCGACCAGGTCTGCGGTCGCCGGGTCGTCCGGCCCTGTGGTGGGGATGACCTGGATCATGGCGGTGTCGGCGTTGGCGTTGGGGACGGCGGCGGCGACCATGAGGACGCCCTCCACCTGCTCCACCTCGGCCTTGATGCCGTCGATCACGCCGACCGGGTCGTCGGACTCCACCACCGAGCCGGTGATCACCAGGGGGCCGTTGAAGCCGATCCCGAACTCGCGCGTGACCAGGTCGAAGGCGATCCGGTCCGGCTGGCCCGGGTTGGCGCGGCCGGAGTTGGGCAGGCCCATCTCGATGTCCTTGGCCGGAATCGCAAGGGCGCCCATCCCGACCGCGACGACCAGGATCGTGACCAGCGGCCACTTGGTGACGACCCCGACCCACCAGCGGGAGGCGGCACCCTGCTGGATCCGGGACTGCTTCTTCCCCGACTTCGGCCTGGGACGCAGCCGCTCGCCGGCGAAGCCCATGAAGGCCGGGAGCAGGGTCAGGGCGAGAGCGACCTCGAGCGCGACTCCAACCGCGGTGAACACCCCCATGATGGCGAGGAAGGGCAGGCCGGCGAAACTGAGCCCGATCAGGGCGATGATCACGGTGAGCCCTGCGAAGACCACCGCCGAGCCGGCGGTGGCGACCGCACGGGCGGCCGACTCCTCGACGTCCATCCCCGTGCCGAGTTGGTCGCGGTGCCGCGAGATGATGAACAGGGCGTAGTCGATGCCGACCGCAAGGCAGAGCATCAGCACGAGCATCACGACGGTGGAGCTCACCGGGATGATCCCGGCGCCGATCATCACGATCGTCGCGCCGATTCCGACGCCGGTGAGCGCCGAGCCGATCGGCATGACTGCGGCCAGCACGCCGCCCAGCACGAGGACGAGGACGACGAGGGCAACGACGACGCCGAGCGCCTCGACCATGCTGAGCTCGGGCAGGTGGATCGAGAACACGTCGCCGCCGACGTCGACGGTGGAGCCGGGGACGGAGGTCGTGAACTCCTGCGCCGCGGCGACCAGTTCCTGGCGCTGCTCGTCGGTGAAGGTCGAGATGCTGCCCTCGACCCGGACCCGGATCAGGGCGTGACTGCCGTCATCGCTGATCAGGCCGTCCAGGTACTCGCTGAACGGGCTCTGGGTGCCCTTCACGAAGTCCAGCTTCGACTCCAAGTCGGCGAGGTACCGCTCGATCGCCTGGCGGTTGGCCGGCGAGTCGACTCGCTCCCCTGCGGGGGCTCCGACGACGACGGTCGCCGAGGCGTCCGCCGCCTCGGGGAAGGTGACCTCAAGCATCTCCAGGGCCTTGGTCGAACTCGAGCCGGGGACCGAGAAGTTGTCGTCGTAGCTGCCCCCGACGGTGAGGGCGAGCACCCCGAACAACGCAAGGACGGCGAGCCAGCTGGCGAGGACGCGGCCGCGGCCGCGATAGCAGGCCCGACCCAGGCGGTAGAGGAAGGCGGACACTGGTTCTCCATCGGTGGATGCTGCGGGTGGCGACGGGATACAGCGCCGTATCCGATACATAACTGTATCCGCTCCCGACCCGAATCCAATACGCTGGGGCCAGCGAATCTGTCAGGAGGACCATGACCGCCCAGCCGGTGAGCACCCGCCGCGCCCACACCCGTGACCGGGTGATGGACGCCGCGATCGCGCTGTTCGCCGAGAAGGGGGTGCTGGCCGCGAGCGTGGAGGAGATCTGCGAACGGGCAGGGTTCACCCGGGGGGCCTTCTACTCCAACTTCCAGTCCCGCGACGAGCTGATGATCGCCGTTGTGGAGCGCAAGGGTCGCGAGATCCTCAAGGCCGCGGACGAGGCGGTGCGCTCGGTTCCCGACGAACCGGTGGCCCAGGGTTCGGTCGACGATGTCATCCGGCAGGCCATGGCGGTCTTCCAGGCCAGCCACCCGATCGACGCCGAGTGGCTGGTGGCGCGCAACGAGATGCGGCTGTACGCGCTGCGCACCCCCGCCACCAGGGACGCGTTGCGGGCCGTCGAGGCCAGTCTCGACTCGCTGCTGATCGCGGCGATCGACGCCGTGGTGGCCCGCAAGGGTGCCACCCTCGCGATCCCGGCCGAGCAACTGGTGGTGCTGCTGAACGCCTACTACGAGGCGCTGGCCGTGCGGGACCTGCTCAGCGACCGCGATCCGGCCGGCCCGGAGTGGGCCGCCCGGCTCGCCGAGGTGATCAGGGAACTGGTGCACTTCCCCGCGCCGCAGTCCTGACGCGGCGGGAGCCGCCTCGCTAGGCTCGGGCCATGACCACCAACCCGCCCGCAGAGGCCCTCGCCAAGACGTCGAAGCTCACCGTCGTCGGCGCCGGATCGGTCGGCTCCTCGATCGCCTACGCCTCACTGATCCGCGGCTCGGCCCGCCGGATCGCGCTGTACGACATCGATGCCAAGAAGGTCGACGCCGAGGTCAAGGACCTCGCCCACGGCACCCAGTTCACCCCG
>JAEYUH010000293.1 GCA_023432725.1 Actinomycetes bacterium
GCCGGGAGCTGTCGGTTCTGGTCGCCCGCCGGCCCGGTGGCGAGGCGGTCGCCTACCCGGTCAGCGAGACCGTCCAGACCGACGGGATCTGCACCGACACCACCACCCCTGCGCCCGGCCTGCCCGCCTGGGAGGACGCCGAGTGGCGCGCCTTCGCGCTGCGGATCGCCGCGGAACTCGACGTGGTGGGGGTGCTGGCCGTCGAGTTGATGGAGCGCCGCGACGGCCACGTGGTGGTCAACGAGCTCGCGATGCGTCCGCACAACACCGGCCACTGGAGCATCGATGGAGCCGTCACCTCGCAATTCGAGAACCACCTGCGCGCGGTCGCCGACCTGCCGCTGGGCGCCACCGATCCGGTGGTGCCCTGGGTGGTGATGGCCAATGTCCTGGGCGGACCGCGGCAGGACCTCGACGCGGCGCTGGCCGAGGTGCTGGCCGCCGACCCGGCGGTGCGCGTCCAGTGGTATGGGAAGTCGTGGGTGCCCGGACGCAAGCTGGGGCACGTGACGGCACTGGGTCCCGACCTGGCGCAGACCAGGGCACGGGCGCGACGGGCCGCTGACCTGTTCATGGGGGTCGAGGACCGGACGAGGGGAGACGACGATGGCTGAGCAGCCGCTGGTGGGGATCGTGATGGGATCGGACTCCGACTGGCCGGTGATGGAGTCGGCGGCCGCGGCACTGGCCGAGTTCGGGGTGCCCTTTGAGGCCGATGTGGTCTCCGCCCACCGGATGCCGGAGGAGATGGTCGCCTACGGACGGGGCGCCGCCGCGCGCGGGCTGAGGGTGATCATCGCCGGGGCCGGCGGAGCCGCCCACCTGCCCGGGATGCTGGCCGCCCTGACCCCGCTGCCCGTGATCGGCGTGCCGGTGCCGCTGAAGCACCTGGACGGGCTCGACTCCCTGCTGTCGATAGTCCAGATGCCGGCCGGAGTGCCGGTGGCCACCGTGGCGGTCGGCAACGCCCGCAACGCCGGACTGTTGGCGGTGCGGATCCTGGCGGCGGCCGACGACGCGCTGCTGGCGAAGATGGAGTCCTTCCAGTCCGACCTGCGGACGGCCGCCGCGGCCAAGGGCGAGCGGGTCAGGGCGGCGACGAGGGCCGACACCGAGGGCTTCTGGGACGGCGGGTAGGGCAGCCCGGCACGGGCTGACGAGGCGTCCGTCGGCGCCGCCCGGCGCGTCCGCGCCGACCGATTGGGCGCGGTGGCCATACTGGATCACGTCCTGCCACCTTCCCCGGGGAGACACACCATGGCTTCGAGCGCGCACACCGCCGCGGCGCTGCCTGGTCCGCAGCAGCGCAGCCAGGGGGTCGCCATCCGGCGGGGCTTCGTGCTGGTGCTGATGTCGCTGGTCATCCCCGGCTCCGCGCAGGTCGCCGCTGGGAACCGCCGGCTCGGGAGGATCGCGCTGCGGGTCTGGCTGGGCCTGATCGCCCTGCTGGTGATCGTGGCCGTGGCGGCGCTGGTGGCCCGCCCCACGCTGATCGCGCTGTACGCCCACCCGGTCACGCTGCGGGTGCTCCAGGTCGCCGTGCTGGTGCTCGGGGTTGCCTGGGCGGCCCTGCTGGTGGACGCCTGGCGGATCGCCAACCCTGCGGCCATGTCCGGGCGCGGCAGGGTGCTCTCCGGCCTCCTGGCGATCGCCCTGGCCACCGGCACCGGAACCGCCGCCTGGGCCGCGTCCGGGATGTTCGGCGCCCAGTCCAGCCTGGTCACGAACGTGTTCACCGGCGGCGGCGAGGCCCAGGCCCAGGAGGGGCGCTACAACATCCTGCTGATGGGCGGCGACGCCGGCGCGGACCGCTGGGGGATGCGTCCCGACACCATGATCGTGGCGAGCATCGACGCCCAGACCGGCCGCACCGTGCTGTTCAGCCTGCCCCGCAACCTGCAGTGGGCGCCCTTCCCGAAGGACAACCCGCTGCACGCCAAGTACCCCGACGGGTTCTGGTGCGCCTCCCAGGAGTGCCTGCTCAACGCCGTCTACACCCTGGCCATGAACAACAAGGACCTGTTCCCGGACGTGAAGTACCCGGGGGCGGAGGCGACCGCCGATGTGGTGGGAGAGATCCTCGGGCTCGACATCAACTACTGGGCGATGGTCGACCTGAAGGGCTTCCAGTCTCTGATCGACGCCGTCGGCGGCATCCGACTCGACATCAACAAGCGGATCCCGATCGGCTCCAAGTCCGGTCCCAAGGGCGTCTACGGCTACATCGAGCCGGGCAAGAACGTCCTGCTGGACGGGTTCCACGCGCTGTGGTTCGCCCGCTCCCGCGAGGGCTCGAACGACTACGAGCGGATGGCGCGGCAGAAGTGCGTGATCAACGCCATGGTCAAGCAGCTCAACCCGACCACCGTGCTCACCAAGTTCAACGACATCGCCGCCGCGAGCGAGAAGGTGGTGGCCACCAACGTCCCGAGCGACCAGCTCGGCACGGCGCTCGACCTCGCGCTCAAGGGCCGCGGGCTGCCGATGTCGTCGGTGAACTTCACCCCGCCCCTGATCCGGCCGGTCAAGCCCAACTTCCCCAAGATCCGCCAGATCGTGGAGGACAAGATCGCCGCCTCCGAGGCCAAGGACCGACCCAAGGACGAGACCAGCACTGCGCCCAGCCCGAACGGGTCGGCGTCGGCCAAGCCGTCCAGCAAGCCGACCAAGTCCGGCACCCAGACCGAGGACCTCGAAGAGGTCTGCGCGGTCAGCAGCTGAGCGCTCCCAGGCGCTAACGGACGCGGTTGACCCGTCCCTCGTCCCAGACCGGTTCGGGGTACTCGACCACCCTGCCGTCCGCCCCGAAGACGAGGAACCTGTCGAAGCCACGGGCGAACCAGCGGTCGTGGGTGACCGCCACCACCGTCCCCTCGAAGCCGGCAAGCGCCTCCTCGAGCGCTTCGGCCGAGTGCAGGTCGAGGTTGTCGGTCGGCTCGTCGAGCAGCAGCAAGGTGGCCCCGGAGAGCTCGAGCAGCAGGATCTGCAGCCGGGCCTGCTGGCCCCCCGACAGGGTCTCGTAGGGCTGCTCGGCCGCCTTCACGAGCCCGTACCTGTCCAGCGCCCGGCTGGCCTCCTCGCGCCCCATCCCGGCACGGTGCTCGTCGCCGCGGTGAAGGATCTCCAGCAGCGTCCGGCCTACCAGGTGCGGGTGCTGGTGGGTCTGGGCGAACCAGCCGGGTCGCACCCGCTTGCCCAGCCGCGCCCGTCCGGTGTGGCTGACCTGCGGGATCTCCAGGTCGGTGACGGGCAGGTGCTCGGGGTCGGGCAGGCTGCCGCCGGCGGCGAGCAGCCGCAGGAAGTGCGACTTGCCGGAACCGTTGGAGCCCAGCACCGCTACCCGCTCGCCGAACCAGACGGTCAGGTCGAAGGGCGCCATCAGGGCCTCAGCCGGCCCGGCGGTGGGCGGCAACTGCAGCCCGAGGTGCTCGCAGACCACCGCTCGGCGTGCGGTCTGACCGCCGCGCAGCCGCATCTTCACCTGCTGCTGGACCACCACCTGCTCCGGTGGGCCGGCCGCCTCGAACTTGGCCAGCCGGGTCTGGGCGGCCTGGTAGCGCGAGGCGAGGCCGTCGTTGTACGCGGCCTTCTGCTTGTACATCAGCACCAGCGCCTTGAGCTTGGCGTGCTCCTCGTCCCAGCGCCGGCGGAGCTCGTCCAGCCGCTCGTTGCGGGCCCGCCGGGCCTCGCCCCAGGTCGCGTAGCCGCCGGTGTGGGTCCACGCGGTGGCGCCGGCCGGGCCGGGCTCGAGGGTGACGATCGAGGTCGGCACCCGGCTGAGCAACTCGCGGTCGTGGCTGATCAGCAGGACGGTCTTGGGTGACTCTCTGAGCCGCTGCTCCAGCCATAGCTTGGCCGGCACGTCGAGATAGTTGTCCGGTTCGTCGAGGGCGAGCACCTCCTCCGGTCCGGTGAGCAGGGCCTCGAGCACCAGCCGCTTCTGCTCGCCACCGCTGAGGGTGGTCACCGCGCGCCACTGGGCGCGCTGGAACGGGACGCCGAGCGCCGCGATGGTCACCGCGTCCCAGACTGTCGACTCGTACTCGTAGCCGCCGGCGTCGGCGTAGTCGCTCAGCGCGTGGGCGTACGCGAGCTGGGTCGGCTCGTCGTCGACCTCCATCATCGCGAGCTCGGCGGCTTCCAGCGCCGTCGCGGCGTCCCGCAACCGCTTCGGGGCCACCGACACGAGCAGGTCGCGGACGGTCTCGCGGCCGCGCAGCGAGCCGATGAACTGGCCCATCACGGCGACCTGGCCGGACCCGCCGACGCCCCCCTCCTCGGGGTCGAGGTCGCCGGCGATGATCCGCAGCAGCGTGGTCTTGCCCGAGCCGTTGGGCCCGATCAGGGCGACCTTCGCCCCGTCCCCGACCCGGAACGTCACGTCGTTGAGCAGCGGCCTGCCGTCGCCGAGGGTGTAGCTGAGGCCGTTGACTTCGAGGTGCGGCACCTGTCAGCCCGGTTCGACCGGGCCGGACCCGAGGATGTCGAAGACCCACTTCCCGATCTCGTCGCAGATCGCCCTGCCGGTGTCGAAGTCGGGGGTGCGGGTCATGATCGCCAGCCGGTAGTCGCGGCCCGCGCCGGTCACCTGCCCAACGGAGTTGACCGCCCACAGCCCGTCGCTGGACTGGAACTGCACCCACCCGTTCTTGAGGTGGACGGCGACCTCGGACGACCGCGGCGCGCCGACCCCCCAGGCCTGGTCGTCCACCACCTGGCCCATCAGCTCCCATAACCGCAGCCGGTCGCGGTCGGTGATCGCGGGGGAGCCCTCGGTGAGCGCCTGCACCAGCAGCGCCTGGTCGGCGGGGGTGGTCCAGGTCCAGCTCCAGCTCTCGGAGCGCTTCTCGTCGGGGTGGGTATCGGCCAGCCCCAGTTCGCCTGCCAGCTCGGCATAGGCCGGGGCGGCGCCGGCGTAGGCCCACAGCGCGTCGGCGGCGTCGTTGTCCGAGCGCGTGATGGCCCGGGTGATCTGCTCCTGCTGCTCGCCGGTGAGGCCGGCTCCCGTGGCCAGGGCGCGTCGCTGCGCCATCAGCACGATCATCAGCTTGGCTATCGAGGCGCTCTGGCTGGCGTAGGACGGGTTGAAGCCGTAGGTGGCGCCATTGCGCAGGTCGTGCAGCGCGACGCCGAGCTTGTCCGACCCGCCGGCGACCGTTCCGATCACCTCGTCGAGCTGGGCCCGGATCGCACCGCCGGGCGAGGCGGTGGGCCGGGGGATCGACGGCCCGCCGCAGCCGGCGAGCAGCAGCAGCGCCGACCCTCCCACCAGCACCTGCCGCCGACTGATCCCCGTCATCGCACCTCTCCTCGTCGTGGCCATCATCGCAACACCTCGTCCACCCGTTCGGCCGTGGCGATCCGGTCGAGATCGTGGTCGTCCACCTCGCCGACCACCACGACCGCGGAGCCGCCGCCCAGCAGCGGCCGCAGCACGGCGTCGACCAGCGTCCGCCACGGCCCGGACTGCCGTACCAGCACCCGTCCGGCCACCGGCGGCAGGCCTGCCAGCTCGGCGTGGGTCACCTGGCGGTGCGGGTCGAGCCAGGCGAGGTCGGTGGGCTGCACGGCCGCCGCCCAGTGCGCGTCCGGTTCCGCGAGCACCTCGGTGCTGTAGTCGAGGACGCCGGCGGGCAGGTCGCGCAGCGGCAGTCCGAAGGGGTGCAGCGAGCAGGCGATGGTGGCGTCCGGCAGCAGCGGAGCAGGGTGGTCGGGGCCGATCACCGCCAGTTCGGCCTCGGCCGGCAGCGGCGGCCCGACGGCGGCCCAGGCGACACCGTGCTGCCAGCAGGCGAGCGGCCAGATCAGGCTCACCCAGTGGCCGGGGTGGGTGGTCGCCAGCGGGCCGGCCACCGGTCCGGCGTCGACGCCGAGGGTGGCCAGCAGGTTGGCGGTCTTGTCCACCCAGTTCGCGAACGAGGTCGCGCTGAACTCGGTGCGCTCCCCGGCGGCCGGGTGGTAGTAGGTGAGCAGCGGGCGACTGCCCTGGCCACGGACGCGGAGCGCGAGTCTCTCGACCGGGGTGCGGGACGCTGTCACGTGCCCATCGTAGGGCCGTGCAATAGGGTCAGGGCCGTGCGCTACGTCGTCATCATGGCCGGCGGGTCCGGCACCCGCCTGTGGCCGCTGTCCCGGCACGGGACGCCCAAGCAACTGCTGCCCCTGGTCGGGGGCCGCAGCCTGTTGCGGCTCGCCTTCGAACGCTCGCTGGAGTCGGTGCCCGCGGAGCGGATCCTGGTGGTGACCGGGGCTGCCCACGCCTCGCAGGTCGCGTCCCAGCTGCCCGAACTGCCGGCCGCCAACGTCCTGGGCGAGCCGATCGGCCGCGACTCGCTGAACGCGGTGGCCTGGCCGGCCGCCGTCCTGCTCCGCAGTGACCCGGACGCCGTGATCGCCCAGGTCACCGCCGACCACATCATCGAGCCGGTGGACGAGTTCGTCGCCACCCTCGAGCGGGCCTTCGCGGTGGCGGAGGCCGACCCCGACGCGCTGGTGACCCTCGGCGTCGTACCGACCTCCCCCCACACCGGCTACGGCTACCTGCACCGGGGTGACCCGGTGGTCGGCCACCCCGGCGCGCACGCGGTGAGCGAGTTCGCCGAGAAGCCGCCCCGCGAGGTAGCCGAGCGCTACCTGGCCTCGGGGGAGTACTGGTGGAACTCGGGGATGTTCGTCTGGCGGGCTGCGACAGTGCTGGATCAGGTCCGGCTGCTGCTGCCTGCGACGTACGAGGCCGTCACGGACCTGGCCGCGCACCCCGAGCGGCTGGCCGAGGTGTTCCCGACCCTGCTGCGGACCTCTGTCGACTACGGGATCATGGAGCCCGTCTCGCACGGCCAGGGGTCTGGGCACGTGGTGGCCGTCGGCCTTGCCGTGTCGTGGCACGACGTCGGCGGCTACGCCAGCCTGGCCGAGGTGCTCGGCCGGGACGCCGACGGCAACGCCCTCTCGGGCAGCGTCGTGACGCTGGACGCACCCGGGAACATCGTGTTCAACGCCGATCCTGACGGGGTGGTCGGGCTGGTCGGGGTGAGCGACCTGGTCGTCGTCCGGACCGGCAACGCCACCCTTGTGGTGCCGATCGCGCAGGCCGAGCGGGTCAAGGAACTCGTCCAGGCGGTGACCGAACAGGTGGGTCCGCAGCACGCCTGAGTCGTGCCGACCCTAGGCTGGCGGCCAGGAGGCAGAGATGCAGGAGAACCTGAAGCGGATCCGCGAACCGCTGGCCTGGGCGGTGGTGGTGGCGCTGGCCGGCGACCTGGTGGCCACGGCCGCCCAGTTCGTCGTCCTCGTCGAGGGCGAGTTCATGGCGGACGTCACGTTCTGGGCGGCACAGGGGATGCTGATGTCGTGGGCTCCCTTCCTGCTGGCGGCGGTCGCGGCGGTGTGGGTCTGCCAGGTGGCCCCGGCCTCCCCCCGGGCGGTGCCGCTGGCGACGACGGCGGCGGTGGTGGCGACGGTCGGCGTGGTGGCGGGCATCGGCGTGAGCGGATACACGCTGGCTGCCTCCGAGACCGGGCTGGACTACCTGCCCGCAGTGTTGATGGACCTTCCCGGTTCGCTGCTGGCGTTGGTGCTCGCAGTGGCGCTGTGGGCGCTCGCGCGTCCGGTGCCGGAGACGGACGGGGCGGCGGAGCTCCCCGCCCAGCCCGAGCTTGCCGCTGACGATGACAGGCCCGCGCCGGTCTGGAGCCGGGAGGAGGCCGCCGGAACTGTGTGGCGGACCGCCGACGAAGCAGCGACCGGCGCACCGGGCAGTTGGTCGATCGCCAGCCCTGACGAAGCCGAGGAACCTGAGCCCCCAAAGCCGTCGGGCCGGGCATGGTAGCGCCCCCGGGGTTGACTTCCGGGTAATGACAGGCGTGTAATTCCCTTCAAGTAGTTCCGCGCGGTCCCCAGCACGGAACGGCAGGGTCGAGGAGGGTGAATGCGCGAGTTGTTCCTGGTTGTGAGCGAGGAGGACGACGGCGCCCTGGGATGGCAGGAGCGAGCCCTCTGCGCGCAGACCGACCCCGAAGCGTTCTTCCCCGAGAAGGGCGGCTCCACCCGCGAGGCGAAGAAGGTCTGCCAGTCCTGCGAGGTCCGCAGCGAGTGCCTTGAGTACGCCCTCGGCAAGGACGAACGGTTCGGAATCTGGGGCGGACTGAGCGAGCGCGAACGGCGCCGGCTCAAGAAGCGCGCCATCTGAGACCTGCCCGGCGGGCGGCGACCCGCCTCCCGCGGACGGGCGTGGCCCGGCCCGCGCCGGCCCTCGGTACGCTGTGGGGACGCGACCCCCGACCGAGGAATCCCCTGTGACCCAAGCCCCAGCGCCCGACGAGGACCCGTGGGCCTGGCTGCATGCCCGGCCCGGGCAGGACGGCCCGGACCTGACCGGCTTCGAGGTCACCGCCGTGATCGAACCGCTGCCCGGGGTGGACGTCGACCGCTGCCGCGCCGCGGTGCTGGACGGCGAGGTGGTACCGGACACCCTGGTCATCGACGACTTCCGGCCCGACCTGGCGGGGGAGTGGCTGTGGCTGCTGCCCGCCGACAGCGAGCCGGCGCCGACAGCGCTGGCCCACCTGCTCGGCACCCTGGCGCGGCGTCCCGAGCTCTCCGTGGTGGGCCCGGTCCTGGTGGAGCCGCGGCGGCGCGGCCCCGGCACGCTGATCCGCCAGTTCGGCCAGACGATCACCAGCAACGGACGGATCCGCGGGCTGGTCGCCCCCGGCGAGCTCAACCAGGGGCAGCTGCAGACCACCGACAGCTTCGCGGTGGACGCCACAGGGATGCTGGTCAGGGGTGACCTGTGGCGCGAGCTGGGCGGGTTCACCCGCGGCGTGCCTGCCGGTCACCGTGGGGCGGAGTTCTGCTGGCGGGCCCGGCTCGCCGGCCACGAGGTGGCAGTGGTCGCCGACGCGCAGGTGATCAGCAGGGCGAAGCCGGCCGAGATCGCGGACGCGCGCGCCGCCGGGCTGGCCATGGTCGCCGCCCATGCCCCGTCCGGTCGACGGTGGTTGACCAGGCTGCGGCTGGTGGCGATGAGCCTGTTGGCGGCGCTCGGCTTCGCGTTGGGCAAGGACGGCGGGCGGGCGCTCGGCGAGCTGGCGGGACTCGGCCGATGGCTGGGACGACGCCGGCTCAGGGTTGCCGTAACGAGGGCGGCTCGGGCCGTCCCCGGCACGCCGGAGACGCGGTCGAGGGTCCGGCAGCTGCGGCCGCGGTTCGGCTCAGGCCTGCGCCGGTTCGCCGAGGCGGTGGCGGACCAGATCTCCGACTGGCTCGGTACCTTCACCGGCCCGCCGGCGGCCGCCAGCCTTGACGAGCTGACCGGCGACGACTTCGCAGGCCAGGGCCGGGTCGAGCCGAGGCTGTCGGCCCTGGTGGCCGGGGCGATAGTGACGGTGGGGATGGCCGTGGCCGCCGGACGCCTGCTGTTCGGCGCCGGCGCGCTGCGCGGCGAGCGGCTGCTGCCGGCACCCGCCGGCTGGCTCGACCTGATGGGCAGCTACCTCGAGGTGGTCCCCGGCGCGGCGGGGCTGACCGGGCCGGCCTGGACCGGCCTGGCCGGCCTGGCGTCCTTCGTCACCGCCGGCAGGCCGGAGTGGCTGGTCACGGTGCTGCTGATGGGGTGCGTGCCGCTGGCCTGGCTGGCGGCCTTCCGCTTTCTGCGCCAGTCCCTGGCCAGCGCGACCGTGGCCGGGATCGGTGCCTTCTGCTACGCGACCGCCCCGGCGATCACGGGAGCGCTCAACGCCGGCGCGGTGGGCCCTGTGCTGTGGACGGTCCTGCTGCCGGTCTTCGCCTTCAGCCTGCGGGCGTGGCTGGTCGACGAGCCGCTGTGGCGGCGGGCGGCAGCGGTCGGCCTGTGGGGGCTGATGCTGACCGCGCTCTTCCCGCTCGCCTGGGTTGCGCTGGTGCCGATGGCGGTGGCGGTCGCCGTCCGCCGGCGTGGTTGGCGGCTGGTCGGGCAGGCGCTGCTCGTGGCCGCCGCCCCGCTGCTGCTGGTGGTGGGGCCCTGGCGCGAGACGCTGCTGGCGTTCCCCGGTCGGCTGCTGACCGGCATTGAGCCGTCCCTCGCCCCGGGCGTCGCGCCGGAGCCGTGGCAGGTGCTGCTGGGCCGGGTGGGCCAGGGCGTGCCTGCGCTGTGGCTGTCGCTGGCGGTGGTCGCCGGGCTGTGGGTGGTGGGCCTGTCCGGTGCCCTGCGCCGCGGCCGCGGCGCAGCGGCGGCGCTGGCTGTGGCAGGACTGGCAGCGGTAGGGGCAGTGGTGGTCACCCGGCTGCTGGTCGAGGTGCCGCCAGGGGTACTGGCACGGCCGGACGGGCTGGAACTGCTGGTGGTGATGATCGGCGCGCTGGTCGTGGCCGCCGCCTGGGGACTGGACGGTGTGGCCGACGAATTGCGCGGCGCGAACCTCGGGCTGCGCCACCTCGGCACCCTCGCGCTGGCGGGCGTGACCGCAGCCGTGGTGGTCCTGGCCGGCGGCTGGTGGGTGGTGGCCGGCGAGACCGGACTGCGCCGCGGACCGGTCACCGCCCTGCCGCCGTTCGTCCGCAACGCCCAGGTCTCCGACACCCCGGGGCGCACGCTCGTGCTCGACTACGGCGCCGATGCGGTCGGCTGGTCACTCGTGGAGGGGGACCTGCCGCGGCTCGGCGATCCCGAACGCGGACTCTTCTTCTCCGGTGACGCCTCGGCGGTGACGCTCGCCACGTCGGTCGCCAACCGGCTGGCCACCGGCAGCGCCGATGACGACCTGCTCGCCGACCTGCGCGCCCTGGGTGTGTCCTACATCTGGCTGCGGGGCGGCGAGGAGGGTCACCGGCTCGCGATCAGCAACACCCCGGGCCTGGGCATCGGCACCGCCGACGGCGATACCTCGGTGTGGCCGGTGCCGGAATCGGGACGGGCGGTGGTGATCGCCCCGGGCGGTCCCCAGCTGGTCGGCCCGGGAGCGCGGATCACCGGCGGGACGCAGCTGCGGCTGGCCGAACCGGCCGACCCCCGCTGGGAGGTGCTCGTGGGCGGCACCCGGCTGGTGCAGGCGGGCGACACCGGGCCGGGAACCTCGTTCCCGCTGGCCGGCGCGTCCGGCACCCTTGAGCTGTGGCTGGTCGACGAGGCGCCCTGGTGGGCCTGGGTGCAACTGGCGGGCCTCGGCCTGCTGGCCCTGCTCGCCGCACCGGGGATCCGCCGTCAGACCGCGCTGGCGCCCCGCCGCGTGGAGGCGCCGGTGGCCGCCCGCGCCGCGGCGCCGGCACCCCGCAGGGTGGCAGGAGGCAGATCGTGAACCGCTGGCTGGTAC
>JAEYUH010000313.1 GCA_023432725.1 Actinomycetes bacterium
CCGTCGTCCCGCCCGCCTCGGCGCCGCCGGCGGTGGCACCGGCCGACGGGGCCCGGGTCACGGTGGCCTGCCCGTCCTTCGACACCGCCACCGCGTTCGCGCGGGTGGCCGCCGCGGCGTCGGGTCCCGGCCTGCGGACCGCCTCGCTGTCCGACCCCGCCACCGTCGACGAGCCGGACGGCGTCGCCGTGCTGGCCGGACGGGCGGAGCCGGTGCTGGTCACCGGGCGGCGGGACACCACCTTCGGGGCGGTCTCCCTGGTGCGGGCCAACACCGGGCCTGACCGCGGCCTGTCCGCCGTGACCTGCGAGAGCCCGACCACCCAGCGGTGGTTCACCGGCGTGCTGCTCGACGAGGACGCGCAGGCAGAGCTCGTCCTGGTCAACGTCGACAACACCGACGCTGTGGTCGACGTCACCATCCTCGGCCCCACCGGCCGGGTCAACGCGCCGGGCTCGCGGGGTCTGATCGTCGAGGCCCACGGTGCGCGCTCGGTGCCGCTCAGCGTGCTGGCGACCGCCGACGGACCGGTCACCCTGCTGGTGGAGAGCTCCGCCGGCCGGGTCGCGGCGACCCTGCGGCAACGCCTCTGGGAGGCGAGCGAGCCGCGCGGGGCGGACTGGATCCCCGCCGCCGCGGCGCCGGACACCGAGCTCGTCATCCCGGGCATCGCCGCCGGCGAGGGCGAGCGGCAGCTGGTGGTCGCCAACCCGGGCGAGCGGACCGCGAGCGTCGCCGTCGAGCTGCTCGGCGAGCTGGGCCGCAGCGCGCTCGCCGGGGTGGAGCACGTGGAGGTCCCCGCCGGGGCCACCCGCTCCTTCGACCTCGGGCCGGGACTGGCGGGCCAGGCTGCAGGGCTGCGGCTGACCGCGGAGCGGCCGGTCACCGCCGCCGTCCGGCAGACCTCCGCGGCCGGCGCCAACCGGGCCGACCCGGCCTGGGCGGTGGCGCTGCCGCCGCTCGGTCCGACGGGGTTGTGGCCGGTCCCCGCCTCCGAGGACGCCACCTCGGCCCTGGTGCTGAGCAACCCGTCGGAGACCGCCCAGGTGGTGCGGGTCACCCTCGGCAACCAGCTCGGCGGCCCCGGGGAGACCACTGCCCACACTGTCGAGGCGGGCAGCACGCTCGTCGTCGCGATGCCGGCGGCGGAGACCTCCGTCGTCCAGTTGCAGGCCGAGGACAGTCCGGTGCGGGCCGCGGTAGTGGTGACCGCACGGCTCGGTCGGATCGACGGCCTTGCCGTGGTGGGACTCGTCGCGCCGCAGAGCTCGGCCACCACCGTCCTCCCGGTCGGCTTCGACCCCCACGCCGGGGCCTGAGCGGTAGCTCCTACTCCCAGTCCTCCCCGGCAGCGGGAGGGTCGATTTCGGCGGCCTCGATGCCGGTGAGCGCGGAGAGCTGCTCGACCACGGTGCGGTGAACGAGCGTGGCGAGTTCCTTGCGGCTGGTGGCGCGGTGCTCGAGCGGGCGCCGGTAGAGCACCACCTGCCCGTTGTGGCCGGGCCGCGCCGAGACGGCGGCCGCCAGCGGCGCCTGGTCGTACCAGCCGGCGGTCAGCGTCGGCACGTCCTCGAAACCGATGTCGACCCCGGCCAGGGCACGCGGGCAGGTGCGTGAGATGCGCGCCACCGAGGCGCGGATGCAGCTGGTGAAGAACTCGGCGCCGCGGGCCGGGTACCGCACCGGGAGCGGTGCCCCGGTGAGCGGGTTGGGGGCGGCCATCGGTCCCCGCATCCCCCTGCCGTGGCGATCCCGGTGCTTCACCCGGCCAACGATATCCGCGCCACACCACCACCGCCTGCCGGTGCCGGGCATCCGTCGCCGCTAGCGTGGGCCCGTGACCAACCGACGCTGCTCGCGCTCGACGTGCTCACAGCCGGCGATGGCGACACTCACCTATGTGTACGCCGATTCCACCGCCGTGCTGGGGCCGCTGGCGCTGCGCGCCGAGCCGGGGTCCTACGACCTGTGCCGTGACCACTCCCGCAAGCTGAGCGCGCCGCGCGGCTGGGAGGTGATCCGGCTGCCGGACGACCCGGACGCCGCCCGTCCGGCCTCCGATGACCTGATGGCGCTGGCTGAAGCGGTCCGGCGGGTGGGGCTGGGCAGTGTCGAGACCCAGCCGGAGCTGCACACCACCCGCCGCAAGGGCCACCTCGCCGTCGTGGCCGACCCCGACTGAGCGCCCTCGACACCGCGTCCGGGTCAGGCCCTAGTCTGAAGCCATGCTCCAGCCGCAGGTCTTCAAGGCCAATGACATCCGGGGGCTGGTCGCCGGGGAGCGTCCGGAATGGGACGCGGCCGGCGCCCGCGCGCTCGGCGCCGCCTTCGCCACCGCCTTCGGCCTCGCCGGCCGCGAGTTCGTGGTCGGCAGGGACATGAGGGCCGGTGGGCTGGAGCTCAGCCGGGCCTTCGCGGACGGGGCGATGCGGGTGGGCGCCGGCGTGGTCGACATCGGGCTCGCCAGCACCGACCAGGTCTGGTACGCCTCGGGGGTGAGCGGGCTGCCGGCCGTCCAGTTCACCGCCTCGCACAACCCTGCCGAGTACAACGGCGTGAAGTTCTGCCTGCCCTACGCCGCCCCGATCACCCCCGAACTCATGGCCGAGATCCAGCGGCTCAGCCAGCTCGACCTGCCCGACGCCGAGCGGCCAGGGTCGCAGCGGGAACTGGAGACCCTCACCGGCTACGCCGCGCACCTGCACTCGCTGGTCGACCTGTCGGGGCTCCGGCCGCTGCGGGTGGTGGTGGACGCCGGCAACGGCATGGCGGGGCATACCACCCCGGCCGTCCTCGGCCCGCTGGGCATCGAGCTGATCGGGCTCCACCTCGAGCTGGACGGCAGCTTCCCCAACCATCCGCCGAACCCGCTGGTGCCGGAGAACCTGGTGGACGCCCGCACCGCCGTCCTGGCCCATCGGGCCGACCTGGCGCTCGTCTTCGACGGGGACGCCGACCGCTGCTTCATCATCGACGAGCAAGGCGAGGTGATCAGCCCCTCGGTGGTGACGGCGCTGATCGCCCGTGCCGAGCTGGCCAGGGAGCCGGGAGCGGCGATCGTGGTGAACACCGTGACGTCGGCAGCGGTCGGCGACGTGGTGGCGCAGGCAGGCGGGCGGCTGGTGGTCGGCAAGGTGGGCCACACCTACCTGAAGGCGCTGATGGCCGAGCACGACGCGGTCTTCGGCGGCGAGCACTCCGGCCACTACTACTTCCGTGACTTCTGGGGGGCCGATACCGGGATGCTCGCCGCGCTGCACGTCCTGGCGCTGGTCGGCAGGTCCGCTGAGCCCGCCTCCCGGCTGGCCGACACCGTGCCGAGCTACGCAGCCTCCGGCGAACTGAACACGGCGGTGGCAGACCCGGCGGCCACCATGGCGGAGGTCGCCGCGGAGTTCGCAGGCGACGGCAACCTGGACTGGACCGACGGGCTCACGGTCCGGGGCGAGGGCTGGCTGGTGAGCGTCAGGGCTTCCAACACCGAACCGCTGCTGAGACTGAACGTCGAGGCCCGACAGGCTGACACGATGGCTGCGCTGCGCGACCGCGCCCTGGCCATCATCAGGAAGGAGACCGATGACTGACATCCCCGCCGAGGTGCTGGCGATCCTGGTGTGCCCGTCGTGCCACACCAAGCTGGCCTGGGACTACGAGGCCGCTGAACTGCACTGCACGCTGGCCGAGTGCGGGCTGGTGTACCCGGTGCGCGACGGTATCCCCGTCCTGCTGGTCGATGAGGCCCGCCGTCCGACCGGACGCTGACATGGACGGCTTCGACGACTCCCGGCTGGACGACCCGGAGGCGCTGCAGGCGGCTGACCCCGTGCTGCGCCCGATCGCCGAGGCAGGGGCGCGGGTGCGCCGCGAGGCGGCCGGGGCCGAGGACGCACTCGCGGCCCTGGACGACACCGACCGCCCCCGCGCCGTGATCGCGCTGGGACCGGAGGCCAGGCTGCTACGGGCAGTCCTCGAGCCCACCTGCCCTGTGCCGTTCATGGCGTGGCCGCGGCTCGGCCTGCCGGGCTGGGTGGGCCCGCTGGACATCGTGGTGGTGATGGGCAGGGGCAGCCTTGAGTCCTGCGCGGCTGCCTACGAGGCGGTCCGCCGCGGCGCCCGGCTGGTGGTGGCCTGCCCGCCTGACTCCCCGCTGGCGCGGCAGTCGGCCTCGCCCGCCACCACCTTGCTGCCCACCCGCACCGACGACCCGCTGTCGGCGGCGGTGGTCACGCTGAGCGCCCTGCACCTGCTCGGGCTGGGGCCGGCGGTGCAGCCGGGGCAGATCGCCGACGTGCTGGACGCCGTGGCCGAGGACTGTTCGTACACCCTCGACGCCACCCAGAACCCTGCCAAGACCGCGGCGCTGGAACTGGCGGACGCCCAGCCGCTGGTCTGGGGCGGCTCGATCCTCGCGGCGCGGGCCAGCCGGCGGATCGCGGAGGCGCTGCGTTCGGCGTCCGGCAGGGTGGTGCTGTCGGCCGATGCCGGGGAACTGGAGCCGCTGGTGGCGGCCGTCCGGCAGCGCGACGTGTTCGCCGACCCGTTCGAGGACTCCCAGCCGGGCCTGCGTCCCGGCCTGGTCACCATCGACGACGGGATGGACGACGAGGCGGCGCTGGAGGAGCGGAACCGGCTCGAGCGGGTAGCCGCCGCCCACGACGTCACGGTGTCGCGGATCGCGCACCAGCACGGCAGCGCGCTGGAGCGCTACGTCGCCGTGCTGCAGCAGGGACTGTTCACAGCGGCCTACCTGCAGGTGGGGCTGGGCCGCACCGACCGCGATGACGAGGTGGCAGGAGGACGCGGATGAGCGCCCACGGGGGGACGAGGGCGGTTGTCGCGGCGCTGCTGGCGAACGGCTTCATCGCGTTGACCAAGTTCGGGGCGTGGGCGCTGACCGGTGCCTCGTCCATGCTGGCCGAGGCCGTGCACTCGGTGGCCGATACCGGCAACCAGACCCTGCTGCTGCGCGGGGGCCGGCGGGCCAAGCGTTCGGCCACCGAGGAACACCCCTTCGGCTACGGCAGGGAGCGCTACATCAGCGCCTTCCTCGTCGCGATCATCCTGTTCAGCCTCGGCGGGCTGTTCGCGCTCTACGAGGCCTTCCACAAGTACGAGGAAGTGGTCGGGGGCCATCCCAACGAGCTGCTGGAGGGACCCTGGTGGTGGGTGCCGGTCGTCGTGCTGGTGGGCGCGATCATCGCCGAGTCGCTGTCCTTCCGAACCGCGATCCGGGAGTCGAGGCCGGCGAAGGGTCGCCAGAGCTGGGCCCGCTTCATCAGGACCGCCAAATCGCCGGAACTGCCTGTCATCCTGCTCGAGGACGCCGCGGCGCTGTTCGGTCTGATCTTCGCGCTCTTCGGCGTCGGCATGACGCTGCTGACCCACAACGGGATCTGGGACGTCGTCGGCACCGGCATGATCGGCCTGCTGCTGATCGTCGTCGCGGTCACCCTCGCGCTGGAGACCAAGAGCCTGTTGCTGGGGGAGGCCGCCTCGCCCGAGGTGGTGGCCCGGATCCGGGCTGCCCTCGACGGCGCCGAGGGCGTGCAGCGGGTGATCCACCTCAAGACCCTTCACCTGGGGCCCGAGGAGGTGCTGGTGGCGGCCAAGATCGCCGTCGAGCCGACCGACTCCGCAGCCAGGGTGGCGGCGGTGATCAACGCCGCGGAGGCGTCGATCAGGGCCAGCGAGCCGTCGGTGACCTCGCTCTACCTCGAGCCCGACATCGACACCGCCACCGTCGACACCAGCACCGCCACTCAGTCCCCCCGGCAGCCGTAGCGCGCCGGGCCGCCCGGGGCCGCCGACCGCTCCCCAGGCCGCCGACCGCTCCCCACCTGAGGGAGCATTCAGCGGGTGGGGGGAGCGCTCGGCGTAGCGGGATGCCGCCCAAGGCCGACTGCCCGGGCGTGAGGCGGCCCCGGTAGGCTGTCGCCTTGTGGACTATCGCGTAGCTGACCTGAACCTTGCCGACTTCGGACGCAAGGAGATCACCCTCGCCGAGCACGAGATGCCGGGCCTGATGGCGATGCGTCGCCGGTTCGGCGAGTCAAGGCCGCTGGCCGGGGCGCGGATCGCCGGGTCGCTGCACATGACCGTGCAGACCGCCGTGCTGATCGAGACCCTGGTCGACCTCGGCGCCGACGTGCGGTGGGCGTCCTGCAACATCTTCTCGACCCAGGACCATGCGGCGGCGGCGATCGTGGTCGGCAAGGGCACCGTCGAGGAACCTGCGGGCGTGCCGGTGTTCGCCTGGAAGGGCGAGTCGCTGGAGGAGTACTGGTGGTGCACCGAGCAACTCTTCGACTTCGACGGCCAGCCGCCGAACATGATCCTTGACGACGGCGGTGACGCCACCCTGCTCGTTCACAAGGGCGTGGAGTTCGCCAAGGCCGGTGCCGTGCCGGAGGCCGCGCCCGGCGACTCGGCGGAGTACCAGGTGGTGCTGGCGACCCTGCGCGCCTCGTCCACGGACTGGGTGAGGGTCGCCAACAGCGTCTACGGCGTCACCGAGGAGACCACCACCGGCGTCCACCGGCTCTACGAGATGGCGGCGAACCAGTCGCTGCTGTTCCCGGCGATCAACGTCAACGACTCGGTCACCAAGAGCAAGTTCGACAACAAGTACGGGATCCGGCACTCGGTGATCGACGGCCTGAACCGCGGCACCGATGTGCTGATCGGCGGCAAGGTCGCCATGGTCGTCGGCTACGGCGACGTCGGCAAGGGCGCTGCGGCTGCGCTGGCGGGACAGGGGGCCAGGGTGCTGGTCGCGGAGGTGGACCCGATCTGCGCGCTGCAGGCCGCGATGGACGGCTACCAGGTCACCACCGTCGAGGACGCGCTGCCGATCGCCGACATCTTCATCACCGCCACCGGCTGCGTGAACGTCATCACCGCCGAGCAGATGGCGCGGATGAAGCACCAGGCGATAGTGGGCAACATCGGCCACTTCGACAACGAGCTCGACATGGCGGGGCTGGAGCAGCTGCCCGGGGTGCGGCGCACCACGATCAAGCCCCAGGTGGACGCTTGGACCATGCCCGACGGGCGCACCGTCCTGGTCCTCAGCGAGGGGCGGCTGATGAACCTCGGCAACGCCACCGGGCACCCCAGCTTCGTGATGAGCAACTCGTTCACCAACCAGGTGCTGGCCCAGATCGAGCTCTTCACCAAGCCCGAGCAGTACCCGATCGGCGTCTACACCCTGCCCAAGCACCTCGACGAGGAGGTCGCCCGGCTGCACCTCGACTCTCTCGGGGTGAAGCTGACGACCCTCACCGACGAGCAGGCCGCCTACCTCGGCGTCG
>JAEYUH010000010.1 GCA_023432725.1 Actinomycetes bacterium
CCGTGGCCAAGCTGCGCCAGCAGCCGTCCGACATCGAGCTGGACCGGATCGTCTCGGTGAACCTGCTCAAGGCCTTCCCCACCCTCAAGCGCCTGGCCCTCAGCCTGCCGATCCCCAGCCTGCGGGCGACCCGCAACAAGCTGACCCAGCCGGCGCCGGACACCATGAGTTGGGAGGAGTTGCTCGCGTCCCCTCCGCTGGACCCGAGCCACCCGCGTCCCGAGGTCGACGACCTGGCTGTGATCCAGTACACCTCGGGAACCACGGGCAAGCCCAAGGGGGCCATGCTCACCCACTCCAACCTGTTCGCCAACGCGCGCCAGGGCGAGGCCTGGATGCACGGCGCGCGGCTGCGCGAAGAGGTCTTCTACGCGATCCTGCCGATGTTCCATGCCTTCGGCATGACCCTGTTCCTCACCTACGGCATCCTCAAGCAGGCGCGGCTGGTGCTGTTCCCCTCCTTCGACGCCGCGATGGTGGTCGACGCCGCGAAGAAGACCCCGCCGACCGTCTACTGCGCCGTCCCCCCGATCTACGAGGCGACGGCGCGCAAGGCGATCGAGCGGCAGGTCGACCTGAGCTCGGCCAAGTACTGCATCTCCGGCGCCATGAACCTGCCCGACTCGACGGTCGAGCTGTGGGAGAGCGTCTCGGGCGGCCTCCTCGTCGAGGGCTACGGGATGACAGAGGCGTCCCCGGTGTGTCTCGGCAACCCGTTCCACCCGTCGCGGCGCACCGGCACGATCGGGATCCCGTTCCCGTCCACCTGGATGAAGGTGGTCGACCCGGACGATCCCACCCGCGAGGTGCCGCAGGGCGAACGCGGCGAGCTGCTGATCCACGGTCCGCAGGTGTTCCAGGGCTACTGGAACAACCCTGCCGAGACCGAGCAGACCCTGCTGCCCGGCGGATGGCTGCGCACCGGCGACATCGTCACCGTCGACGAGGACGGGTTCACCACGATCGTCGACCGGGTGAAGGAGCTCATCATCACCGGCGGCTTCAACGTCTCCCCGTCCGAGGTCGAGAGCGTGCTGCGGGCCCACCCCGCAGTGACGGACGCGGCGGTCGTCGGCCTGTCGGCGGAGACCGGCGGCGAGCGCGTCGTGGCCGCGGTGCTGGCGCAGGACGGTGCCGTCCTCGACGCCACGGAGCTTCGATCCTTCTGCCGCGACCGCCTGGCCGGCTACAAGGTGCCCCGGGAGTTCTACCAACTGGACGACCTGCCGCGCTCGATGCTCGGCAAGGTGCTGCGCAAGCAGGTGAAGGAGAGCCTCCCGGACGCCACGCCGCTGGCCTGAGCCGGACGGGGGTCCGTCCCCGCGAGCCGAGGAACCGTCCCCGGGTTTCAGCGGGGTTCGTCGACGAGTTCGATCTCGGGTTCGTCGGGCTCGGGGGTGCGGCCCGGCCACGCCCAGTTGTTGCGGCGCAACAGGTAGAGCCCGGCCACGCCGACTGCGACGAGGCAGGCGAGCCCGCCGATCGCCAGCGTCCAGCGCGGCCCCCAGACCTCGCCGACCCACCCCAGCAGCGGCGAGCCGATCGGGGTGCCGCCCAGGAAGATCGCGCCGTAGAGCGCCATCACCCGGCCCCGCATCTCCGGCTCGGTAGCAAGCTGCACCGAGGCGTTGGCGGTGGTCATCACCGTGAGCGACAGGAAGCCCGCCGGCACCAGCAGCACGAGGTACCACAGGTAGCCCGGCGCCAGCGCGAGCGCCATCGAGGCGACCGAGAAGCCCAGCAGGGCGCCCAGGATCAACCGGAGCCGCAGGCTGGTGCGTTGGGCGGCGACCAGGCCTGCCGACAGCGAGCCGATCGCCATCACCGATCCCATGTAGCCGAACTCCTCGGCGCCGACGTTGAAGACAGCCGTCGCCATCAGCGAGTTGGTCAGCTGGAAGTTGAGGCCGAAGGTGCCCAGCATGAAGACCACGAACATCACCAGCATGATCTCTGGACGCTGCCGGACGTAGGCGACGCCGTCCCGGATCGCGTGCTTCGACCGCACCACGGGGGACGGGGTGAGTTCCCCGGGCCGCATCATCAGCAGCGCGACGATCACCGCCACGAAGCTCAGCGCGTTCACCAGCAGTGCCGGGCCGACGCCCCACCACGCGACGGTCAGGCCGGCGATCGCCGGGCCGATCAGGCGGGCGGCGTGGAACGAGGTCGTGTTGAGGCCCACCGAGTTGGCGATCAGCCGGCGCGGCACCATCTCGGGCGCGAAGGCCTGCCGCGCCGGGCCGTCGAAGGCGGCGGCGACACCCTGCAGCGTCGCCAGCAGGTAGACCTGCCACAGGGTCACCGACCCGTCCAGCACCAGCACGGCCAGCGCCAGGCCCGTGATCGTCATCGCCGCCTGCGTGATCAGCAGCACGGTGCGCTTGTCGAAGCGGTCGGCCACCGTGCCCGCCCACGGGGCGAAGAGAGCGGTCGGCGCGAACTGCAGCGCAGTGACGATCCCCAGGGCCAGGGACGAGTTGTCGGTCAGGATCGTGAGGACAAGCCAGTCCTGGGCGACGCGGGCCATCCAGGTGCCGATGTTCGACAGGAAGCCCCCGGTCCAGAACAGCCGGTAGTTGCGGACGCCGAGCGAGGCGAACAGCGGGACCTTCTCGACCGTCGCGACAGCGGTCATGCCAGCACCTTCTGCTTCAGCAGGGCGGCGGCACGGCGCAGGGTCTCCTGCTCCTCGGCCGTGAGCCCCTGCAGCCGGGCGTACATCCAGTCGTCCCGGGCCCTGGCGATCCGCTTCAGCACCGCCCGACCCTCGTCGGTGATGGTGAGCACCTTGGAGCGACCGTCGGCAGGGTTGTCCGTGCGGTCGATCAGCCCCCGCTCGGCAAGGCAGTTGGCGGTCCGGGTCAGCGACGGGGCGCTGATCTGCTCGAGCTCGGCGAGTTCGGACGGGGTCTTCGGCCCCTCCTTGAGCTTCGCCAGCACGCTGACCTCGTGCGGGGGGATCTCCCCTGAGGGTTCGAAGCGGACGCGACGGCTCACCTGCTGGCAGGCTATCCGGAGGTCGTAGGCGAGGTTGGCGAGGGCGACAGACACGAATCCTTAGTCTAGCTCATTAGTTCAGCTAAACAACCTCACCAGGCGGCCAGCCACCGTCCAATGGCGGGATCGTCCAGCCTGCCCACCACCCAGTCCGCCGGCAGGTCGCCGGGGTGGGTCGGCACGCCGACGGTCGCCAGTCCGGCGGCGCGGGCGGCGGCCAGCCCGGTCTCGGAGTCCTCGAAGCCGACCGAGGCGGTCGGGTCCGCCCCCAGCAGGGCGCAGGCCCGCAGGTAGGGGTCGGGCGCGGGCTTGGGGCGGTCGACGTCGTCGGCGGTCACCACAGCGTCGAACCTGCCGGCCAGCCCCGCCCTGCCGAGCGAGAACTCGACCACCGCCCGCGGGGAGTTGCTGGCGACCGCGACCGGCACCTGCGCGCCGCGCAGGCCCGCCACCAACTCGCCCGCCCCGGGCAGTGCCCTGGCCTCCTCGGCGAGCAGCCCCTCGACGATCTCGAGCACCTCGTCGTACAGCGCGTCCACCCGTCCGGGCTCGCCGAACCGCTGGGCCATGATCCGTGCCGAGTCCCGGACGCTGACGCCGAGGAACAGCGCCCGCTCGGCGTCGCCGTAGACCAGACCGCGGCGGGAGAACATCTCCCCCTCGGCCGCCTCCCAGCTCGGCTCGGTATCGACCAGCAGCCCGTCGCAGTCCAGCACCACGGCGGCCGGACGGACGGCGAGCCGGTCGGGCCAGGGCGCCGTCATCGTGACTCGCCCGCGCGCTGCTGCCACCAGGACAACAACTCCTCGCGGGCCCGGTCGGGTCCCAGGGGGCCGTCGTCGATCCGCCGCTCCAGCAGGAACCGGTACGCCTCACCGACCACCGGGCCGGGGGCGATCCCCAGCAGCTCCATGATCTGCTGGCCGTCGAGGTCTGGGCGCATCGAGTCCAGCTCCTCCTGCTCGGCCAGCGCCTCGATCCGCCACTCCAGTTCCTCGTAGGCCCGCTGCAGCCGCTGGGCCTTGCGGACGTTGCGGGTGGTGCAGTCGGAGCGGGTCAGGATGTGCAGCCGCTCCAGCTGGTCGCCGGCGTCGCGGACGTAGCGCCGGACCGCCGAGTCGGTCCAGTTCCCCTCCCCGTAGCCGTGGAAGCGCAGGTGCAGCTCGATCAGCTTGGTGACGGCCTTGATCTGCTCGGTCGAGAAGTGCAGCGCCTGCATCCGCTTGCGCACCAGCTTGGCGCCGACCACGTCATGGTGGTGGAAGCTCACCTTGCCGCCCGGCTCGAACCGTCGGGTGGCGGGCTTGCCGACGTCGTGAAGCAGGGCAGCGAGCCGGTTGACGATGTCGGGGGCGTGGCCGCGTTCCTTCTCCAGCGCGATCGCCTGGTCGAGCACGGTCAGCGAATGCTGGTAGACGTCCTTGTGCCGGTTGTGCTCGTCGCGCTCCATCTGCAGCGCAGGCAGCTCCGGCAGCACGATCTCGGCGATCCCCGTCTCGACCAGCAGGTCGAGGCCGGGCCGCGGGTCGTCGGTGAGCAGCAGCTTCACCAGCTCGTCGCGGATCCGTTCGGCCGAGACGATGGCCAGCCGCGAGCCCATCGCCGTCATCGCCGCCACGATCTCGGGAGTGCACAGGAAGCCGAGCTGGGAGGTGAACCGGGCCGCCCGCATCATCCGCAGCGGATCGTCGGAGAACGAGAGCTCGGCCGCGGCGGGGGTGCGGATCAGCCGGTTGCGCAGGTCGGTCAGGCCGCCGAACGGGTCGAGCAGCTCGCCGGTCGCCATCGAGACGGCCATTGCGTTGACTGTGAAGTCCCGCCGGACGAGGTCGCCCCCCAGGTGGTCGCCGAAGACGACCTCCGGCTTGCGGGAGTCGTCGTTGTAGGAGTCGGCACGGAAGGTGGTGATCTCGACCAGCCAGGTGGTGCCGTCCGGGTCGGTGACCTGGCAGGCGATGGTGCCGAACGCGCGGCCGACGTCCCAGGTGACAGGGGTGACCTTGCGGACCAGCCGCTCGATGTCGTCGGGCCGGGCCGAGGTGGTGAAATCGAGATCGCCCGACAGCCTGCCCATCAGGGCGTCGCGGACCGAGCCGCCGACCAGGTAGAGCTCCTCACCCGCCGCCGCGAAATGCGTCGCCAGTTCGGTGACCGCCGGGCTGCCCAGGCGGGCGGACTCCAGGGCGGAGCGCTGGGCTTCGGTCAGGTCGGGCACGACCGTTGAGTCTAGCGTGAGCGGTCGCCCGGACCGGATCGGGCCCCGCAGCTCAGCGCAGCAGGTAGGGCTCCAGCGCGGCCCCGACGACGCTGGCGAAGTCGTCAGCGGTACCCCAGTCGAAGCTCATCAGCGCACCCTGGCCGCCGCCCGAACCGGTGTAGCCCACCCAGGTCTGCCCGTTCAGGTTCTCCAGCACCACCGACAGGCTGGCCCGGCTCGAGTTGCGCATGTAGTACTTCTCGAAGACGAGCAGGACCACTTCACGGCCGTCGGCACCCCGGTTGACGTACTCCCCCACGCACTCCACGCTCGTCCCCGACGCCTCGACGTGCGCCTTCACCACGCCGGACGCCTGCACCGGTGTGAGCCCGACCGTGCTCGTGTACATGCCACCTCCCTGACGACGCGGCCATGATGCCACGCGGCGGGGCCGGGGAACCCTGCGATCCGGCGAACCCCGACCGCCCTCGGCCACCACCGCCGCGCGGAGTCGACTCGCAGGCCGACCGAGGGCGGCCGCCGACTCACCCCTGCGGGCGGCCCGGGCGGCGCCGCGCCGACCGTACGATGGAGCGGTGAGACGGACGCCCGGGGCCCTGCGGCGCGCCGTCGCGACGGCCATCGGCGTGCTCCTGGCCGGGATCGCGGCGGTCGCCTGCCCGGCGACCGCGGCGGCCGCGCCCACCCTCGCCCTGGAGATCACCGGCGTGACGGTCAGCGGCTCGCGACCCTCCGACGAGGTGGAGGTCCGCGGCAGGGTCAGCAATCCCGCCGGCTCCCTGGTGTACGGGGTGCGGATCGCGCTGTGGCGCTCCCGCGACCCGATCGACGAGCTCGCGGGCCTGCGACGGGTCTCCACGGCACCGCCCTGGGGGGTGATCCTGCCCGGCGGCTACGACAAGATCACCGAGCAGTCCGACGCCTTCGCCCCGGGCGCGATGGCCGATTTCGTGGTGCGGGCGACCCTCGACGAGCTGGGCTTCGACCACCCGGGACGTGCCTACGCCATCGGGGCGCGCGCCCTCGGGACCGCCGACGGCGGCGGCGCCTTCGGCAATGTCGGACAGGCGGTGACCGTGGTGGCGGTCCCGGGTGCCGAGCCCGTCCCCGTCACCCGGCTGGTCGTGCTGTCCGCCCCACCCACCAAGCTCACCCCGGGGGTCTTCGGCAATGAAGACCTGCTCGCCGACCTGCAGGGCCGGCTCGACACGCTGCTGACCGCTGCGGAACAGCCGGGGATGTCCTGGCTGATCGATCCCTCGCTGTTCGACGAGGTCTCCGACATGGCCTCGGGCTACCAGCTCCGCCGCGACGGCGAGTTGGTGCCCGGCACCGGCCAGAGCGTCGCCGCGGCCTGGCTGCGGCGCCTGCTCGCGCTGGATCCCCGCGCCGGCGCCCGCACCCTGTTCGCCACCCCCGACCTGACCGGTGCCGCGCTCGCCGGCGACACCGACGTGCTGGCCCGCTCCCTGACCGCCACCGCACGGGTGACCAGGCTCGGCCAGCTGCCGCTCGTGGTGGTGCCCACCGGTGGCGGCTACACCCCCGAGCTGGAGGCGTACCTCGCCGGCACCGAAACCGACGCCCTGCTGGCGTCCAACCTGCTCACCGCCGGGGCCCGGCAGACCACGCCGCAGGGCCGCCCCGTGCTTGGGACCGCGGTCAGCCTCGACCCGGCGCCCACCACCCTCGAGGCCACCCGGTCGGCGCTCGCCGAGACCGTGATCGCCGGTCCGCGCGGGCAACTGCGCATCCTCGACGACCCCACCGACCTGGCCGCCGACGCCGCCACCACCACCGACTGGATGACCCCGCGGCTGCTCGGCGACCTGCTCGCCGAGACGCCCGGTCGGGCCGCGGAGTTCGCGCCGGCCACCCCGCCGACCCTGGCCGCCGACCGGTTCGACGAGGTCGCCGATCTGGAGCAGGACTTCGCGGCCTACGCCCAGTTGGTTCCGGAGTCGACCCTGCCCGGTGAGGCCGCCGGCCTGCTCAGCCGGGCGGCGTCGGCCTGGTGGGTGGACGACCCGGCGGGGCAGGACGCCCTGCTGTCGGCGATCGACGGCCTGGTCGGCCGGGAGGCGCTGGCCAACGCGGTCAGCCTGGACGCCAGCCCGCGGTTCGTGATGTCGTCGCGCACCAACCAGTTCCCGCTCACCCTCGTCAACCACCTCGACGAGGCGATTCGGGTGAAGGTGGTCATCGACACCGACAACCCGCAGCGGGTCACCGTCCCTGCCACGCCCCTGGTCACCATTGCGGCGAGGGGGAGCGCCTCGGTCACCGTCCGGCCCGAGGCCAGCGGCAACGGTGTCGCCGTCGCCCGCGCCTGGGTGAGCACCGAGGGCGGCCGCCGGGTCACCGACCCCACCCGGATCATCATCGAGATGACCGACCTCGGCTTCATCGGCTGGGTGATCGTCGTCACCTCGGGGGCTGTCGTGCTCGGCGCGACCGCGCTGCGGGTCCGGCAGGTGCGTCGCCGTCGTCCTGCGGAGCCTGCCAATGGCTGAGGCTACCGGTGGGCGGCGGCTGCTGAACGCGACCGCCGTGATGGCTTCCGGCACGATGGTCTCGCGGATCCTCGGCCTGGTGCGGGCGATGATGATCGCCTTCGTGCTCGGCAACGGCACCATGCAGGCCGACTCGTTCATGCTGGCCATGACGGTGCCGAACTCGCTGTACATGCTGCTGGCCGGCGGCACCCTGAACAACGTCCTCGTGCCCCAGATCGTCAGGGCTGTGCTGCACGACCGCGACCAGGGCAAGGCCTACATCGACAGGATCATGACCGCCTTCCTGGCGGCCCTCGCCGTGCTGACGGTGCTGCTGACGCTCGCCGTGCCGTGGGTGATGACGCTGTACGCCAACACCCAGTGGCAGCAGCCGGGGCTCGCCGACCACTGGCAGGCGCTGCTGTTGATGAGCTACATCACGATGCCGCAACTGTTCTTCTACGGCGTCTTCTTCCTGATCGGCCAGGTGCTGAACGCCCGCGACGTCTTCGGCCCCATGATGTGGGCGCCGATCGTGAACAACATCGTCTCGATCGGCGTCTTCGGCCTCTACATCGGCATCTGGGGCACCAACCTCGCCGACTCCGGCCAGGCCTTCACCGACCAGCAGGTGCTGCTGCTCGGCGTCGGTTCGACGATCGGCATCGCGATCCAGACCCTCGTCCTGCTGCCGTACCTGAAGAAGGCAGGCATCAGCTACCGTCCCCGCTTCGACCTCAAGGGCACCGGCCTGGGCCGCACCTTCCACATCGCCAAGTGGATGATCGGCTACGTCGCGCTCACCTCGCTGGCCCAGATCGTCGTCAGCAACCTGGCCACCGGCGCCGCGCCGGCCGGTGGGGACGACGGTGGTGGCGGCTGGACCGCCTACCAGCAGGCCTACCTGATCTGGATCCTGCCGCACTCGCTGCTCACGGTCTCGCTGGCCACCGCCATGCTGCCGGCGGCGTCCCGGGCTGCTGTCGCGGGGGACAAGGCAGGCGTCGTCACCGAGATCACCCGTGCGATCCGGCTCGCGACCACGTTCCTGGTGCCGGCGAGCCTGGGGCTGGTCGCGATCGCCGACCCAGCCACCCGGATGATCTTCGGACACGGCAGCGGAGCGAACGACTACCAGTTCGTCGCATGGGCCCTGATGGCCTTCGCTGTCGGCCTGGTTCCGTACACCATCCAGTACCTCTACCTGCGCGCCTTCTACGCCCTCGACAACACCCGGACGCCGTTCCTGCTGCAGATAGCGATCTCGGGGGCCAACGCACTGCTCGCTGTACTACTGGTGCTGGCCGTCGCCCATCCCCAGACCGTCGCCACCCGGCTGGCGCTGGCCTACTCACTGGCGTACTTCCTCGGCTGCTACCTCACCCACCGGGCGCTGGCGGCCCGCCTGCCCGGCCTGCCCGGACGCGCGACGATCCAGCACCTGGTGCGGCTGCTGCTCGCCTCGCTGCCGGCCGCGGTGCTGGCCTGGGCGGTCAGCGCGTGGTTCAGCTCGCTCGGCGGGCTGCTGATGGTGGTGCTCGGGCTTGTGCTGGCCGGCGGCCTGGCCGTCCTCGTCTTCTTCTTCGCCGCCCGGCG
>JAEYUH010000103.1 GCA_023432725.1 Actinomycetes bacterium
TGTCGCCGAAGGCCCGCGACCTGGCCGCCGAGTTGCGCCAGTACTGGAACGTCGAGTTCGACGACGCCCAGGCGATCGGACGCCGCTACCGCCGCCAGGACGAGATCGGCACCCCGTACTGCATCACTGTCGACTTCGACACCCTTGAGGACCAGGCCGTCACCATCCGCGACCGCGACACCATGTCGCAGGAGCGGGTGGCCCTCGACCAGGTCAAGTCCTACCTGGCCGCCCGGCTGGTCGGCTGCTGAGCCTGCTCGTGGGGTCGGCCCTCACCGGCCGGCCCCGCGAACCGGGCTGGATCAGCGTGCGAGGTAGGGTTGGGCGGTGCCCGGACAGACCCTGACCGCTCCGCTGCGCCTCGGTGAGCTCACCGTGGCGACGCCGGTAGTGCTGGCGCCGATGGCGGGGATCACCAACGCTGCTTTCCGGCAGTTGTGCCGCGAGCAGGGGGCGGGCCTCTACGTCTATTCCTCGCGGCTGGCGCCGCTCGTCGAGACTCCGAGCCCACAGGCGGGTCGGGATGCTCCGCCTGAAGGCCACCCTGGGCTCTACGTCTGCGAGATGATCACCTCACGCGGCATCGTCGAGCGGATCCCGAAGACCTTCGACATGCTGCGCTTCGACCCGGGCGAGACGGTCCGGTCGGTTCAGCTCTACGGCGTCGACCCGGACGTGATGGCGCGCGCCGCCGAGATCCTGTGCGAGGAGTTCGGCGTCGGGCACATCGACCTCAACTTCGGCTGTCCGGTACCCAAGGTCACCAGGCGCGGCGGCGGCGGCGTCCTGCCCTGGAAGCGGGACCGGCTGGCGGCCATCCTGACCGCGACGGTCAAGGCCGCGGCCCGCTACGGCGTCCCGGTCACGATGAAGACAAGGCTCGGCATCGACGACGACCACCTCACCTACCTCAACGCCGGACGGATAGCGCAGGACGCCGGGTGCGCTGCCGTCGCGCTGCACGCCCGCACCGTCAAGCAGGCCTATGCGGGCGAGGCGGACTGGGAGACCATCGCCACCCTCGTCGACGAGCTCGACATCCCCGTGCTCGGCAACGGCGACATCTGGGAGGCCGCTGACGCCCTGGCGATGGTCGCGCAGACCGGCTGCGCCGGGGTGGTGATCGGGCGCGGCTGCCTGGGCAGGCCGTGGCTGTTCCGTGATCTGGCCGACGCCTTCGCCGGACGCGACACCCGCACCCTGCCCACCCTCGGCGAGGTGGCGGCGATGGTGCGCCGGCACGGCGAGCTGATGGCGGACCTGTACGGCGAGAAGCACGGCCTCACCGATCTGCGCAAGCACATGGCCTGGTACTTTAAGGGTTTCCCTGTCGGGGGAGAGGTGCGCCGCGGCCTCGCGATGGTGTCGTCCCTTGCCGAACTGGACGACCATTTGGCCCGGCTCGATCCGGAGGTTCGGTTTCCCGAGGACGAGCTCGCCTCCCCACGCGGCCGCCAGGGCACCCCGCGCGACAAGGTGATCCTGCCCTACGGGTGGCTGGACTCCACCGAACTCGGCGACGCCGACCTCAGTTCCGCCGAATCGGACGCCTCGGGCGGCTGACTCGCGCGGTCAGGCGACGGCGGCGACCGCGGCGACGCTCATCGCGATGAGCGCACCGATCGGGGCGAGGATGCCGAGGATGATCCCTGCCACCGCCCAGCCGCGTCCGCGGTTGGTGATCGCGGCGACAATCGAGATGATCCACCCGATGAGGCCGGCGAAGCCGGCCATCCCCAGCCCGGCCACCAGCCCGGCGAGGGGTTCCATCAGCTCCGGCGGAATCGTGTCGACGTCGACCTCGGTGGTGCCCGGCGGCACCAGCTGGATGATCGCCCCCATCGGATCGGCCATCATCAGCCCGATCAGGATGGCGATGATGCCCGTGACGACGACGATGCCGAACCCGACGATGCCCAGCACCGGCGACCTGCGCTGGGCAGGGGCGGCGGCGTAGCCAGCGGCCGGCGGGTATCCGGTGTACGCGGCGGGGTAGCCCTGCGCCTGCTGGTACGGCTGTCCGTACCCCTGCCCGTAAGCCTGGGCCGGGGGTGTGGCGGGGTAGCCGTAGGGCGGCTGCGGCTGACCGTATGGCTGCTGGGGGCCGGGCTGGGGCTGGGGCTGCGCGGTCGGTGGGAGGTTCGGGTCGCGCTGGTCGGCTGACATGCGCCCAGCGTACTGAACTCACGGCCCACCCCGTGCCGAACGACAACCGCTGTCGGGGTGCAAAGATGGGCGGGTGCCAGAACTGACCCCGCGTGCCGCCGCCTGGGCGGGCACCATGGCCGGGCACCGTGACGAGGAACTCGTCCGCGCACACGCCGAGCCGGGACGCAGCATCGCCCAGGGCCCGCCGGTCGGACGGGTGGCGAGGGAGGAGGCCGAGGCCGCGCTGCTGCGGCCGGGCGCCACCCTCGCTTCCGGGGCGGGCAAGCGCGCGGTGCCGGAGGAACCGGACGTCGAGCGCACCTGTTTCGAGCGCGACCGGGACCGGATCGTGCACTCGACGGCCTTCCGCAGGCTGGCCGGCAAGACACAGGTTGTCGTGTTCCCCACCGACCACCAGCGGACGCGGCTGACCCACGCCCTCGAGGTCGCGCAGGTTGCGACCTCGATAGCCCGCGGCATCGGGGCGAACGCCACCCTCGCCGAGGCGATCGCGCTCGGCCACGACTGTGGGCACGGCCCCGGCGGGCACGCCAGCGAGGACGCCTTCGACGTCTTCATCCCGGGCGGTTACGACCACGGGCCGTGGGGCGCCGATGTCGTCCTGACCTCGCTCAACCTGTGTGCCGAAACCCTCGACGGCATCCGCAACCACTCCTGGTCGCGGCCCACCCCCGCCACCGTCGAGGGCGAGATCGTCAGCTGGGCGGACCGGATCGCGTACTGCGCCCATGACCTGGAGGACGCCGCCGGCGCCGGCATCGTCTCGCTCTCCGAACTGCCCGACGAGGTCGCCCTGGTCTGCGGGACGAGCCGGCGCGAGCAGCTGGGAACCTTCGTGCGGGCGGTGGTGGCGGCGGCCAGTGACGGCGGAGCGGTCGGGATGGCGCCCGAACCCGCTGCTGCGCTGGCGGCGCTGCGCGCCTTCAACTACGCCCGGATCTACACCCGGCCGGAATCGCTGGCGCAGTCGGAGGCGGTGATCGCCGTGCTGCGCGCCCTGGTGGAGTACTACGCCGAGCACCCGGACCGGCTGCCCGACGACCAGCGTCCCGCCGAGCCTGACCATGATGGCCGGGTGAGGGCGGCTGTCACCTACGTCGGCGGGATGACCGACAGGTTCGCCTTCGGGGCTGCCCTCAGCCTGCTCGGCTGGGACCCTGAACGCCTGCCCAAGGGTCAGTAGGATCGCGGGCGTGGCAGGGCTGATCAACGACGAGGACCTGGCGACCGTCCGGGAACGCTCCCGGATCGAGGAGGTCGTCGGTTCCTATGTCACGCTGCGCAACGCGGGCGGGGGATCGCTCACCGGCCTGTGCCCGTTCCATGAGGAGAAGACGCCGAGCTTCCGGGTCACCCCGGCGCGGGGGTTCTACCACTGCTTCGGCTGCGGCGAGGGCGGGGACGTCATCAGCTTCGTCCAGAAGATCAACAACGTCACCTTCGTGGAGGCTGTGGAGTGGCTCGCCGACCGGGTCGGGATCCAGCTGCGCTACACCGAGGGTTCCGGACGCGACCGCCCCGAGCCCGGCCTGCGGCTGCGGATCCTCGAGGCGAACCGGGAGGCCGCCGACTTCTTCGCGGGCCGGCTCTCCTCCACCGACGCCCTCACCGGCCGGCAGTTCCTCTCCGAGCGCGGCTTCGACAGGGACGCCGCCGAGCACTTCGGGATCGGGTTCGCCCCGATGGGCGGCAAGGACCTCGCCCAGCACCTGCGGGCCAGGGGGTTCACCGACACCGAGCTGGTGAAGGCAGGCCTGGTCCGGGAGAGCGGTTGGGACTTCTTCCAGGGCCGGCTGGTCTGGCCGATCCGGGACGCCGGCCGCTCGGTGCTCGGGTTCGGTGCCCGCAGGCTGTTCGACGACGACCGGATGCCCGCCAAGTACCTCAACACGCCCGAAACCCCCGTCTACAAGAAGTCCCAGGTGCTGTACGGCCTCGACCTGGCCCGCACCAGCATCGCCAAGAAGAACCAGGCGGTCATCGTGGAGGGCTACACCGACGTGATGGCAGCCCACCTGTCCGGCGTCGACACCGCCGTCGCCTCCTGCGGGACCGCCTTCGGTGACGACCACGCGCGGCTGCTGCAGCGGCTGATCGGGACCTCCGATGTGCGCGCCGGCGAGGTCATCTTCACCTTCGACGGGGATGCGGCGGGCCAGGCGGCCGCCATCAAGGTGTTCAAGGGGGACCAGCTCTTCGTCGCCCAGACCTACGTCGCGGTGGAGCCCTCCGGTCTGGATCCCTGCGACCTGCGCATCCAGCAGGGCGATGCGGCGGTCCGCGAACTCGTGGGGCGCCGAGTCCCGCTGTACACCTTCGTGATGCGGAACATCCTCGCGGGCTTCGACCTCGAGCGGGTCGAAGGGCGGACTGCGGCGCTGCGGGCGGCCGCTCCCTTGATCAGCAGCATCCGGGACAACTCCCTCGTGCTGGGCTACATCCGCGAGCTGGCCAAGATGTTGGGGATCGCCGACCCCGACGAGGTGGCGGCCGAGGTCAGGCGCGTCCGGTCCGGCGCCCGGCGGGCCGAGCCGGAGGCGTCCCGGCCGCAACCAGGGGAGGCGCTGGAGCTGCCCGATCCGAGGGACCGGCGCTGGGAGGCCGAGCGCGGCACCCTTCGACTGCTGCTGCGGGCGCCCGAGGCGTTCACGGAGACCCTCAACGACCTGGGGCCGGAGGACTTCGTGCAGCCCGCCTACCGGCGGCTGTTCGAGCGGATCCGGGCTGTGGAAGATCGGACGGGGGATTGGGCGCAGCGCGTGATCGATGAAGCCGACGACCCGGTGATCGGGCAGTTGGTGATCACACTCTCGGTGGAGCCGGTGCTGCGCGAGCCCACCGCTTCCTATGCCGCCGAGTACGCCGCCGGGGTGAGGCTGCTGTCGACGGCCCGCCAGATCGACCAGCTGAAGTCACGCCTGCAACGCACCAACCCGGTCGAGGACCAGCCCGCCTACAACCGGATGTTCGCAGCCCTCGTTGAGCTGGAGGCGCGTCGCAAGCAGCTGCTCGCCCTGGCCACCGGCCCCGCCCTGTAACAGGGCGCGGGTGGTGTCCGGGTGTTGCCCGGACGAGCCCACGGTGGTGACCGGGCGCCGGGGGTGGGCGAAGGTGGCGCCATGGACCAGGCGCCCGATCTCCCGCCCCCGCTCGGCAAGCACCGTGAGGCGGCCCTCGCCCGCACCGTCGAGCTCGGCGTGATCGCCGAGCACGCCCTCACCCACCCCTGGCCGGTCGACGCGACGCTCGCCGAACTCGGCCGGATCGCCGCAGAGGGCCGGCAGGCCCGCGAGCAGTTCCTATCCGCCAACCTCAGGCTGGCAGCGCTGCTGGCGGGGCAGGCGGCCCGCCGCACCGGGATGGACTACGAGGACCTGTTCCAGGAGGCCTGCCTGGCGGTGAGCCACGCGCTGCAGCGCTTCGACCACACCCGCGGCAGGTTCACCACCTACGCCCTTCCCGCCGTGGCCCAGCACCTCGCCGCGGTCACCAGCTCGCTGGCCGGGGTGCTCGGGCTGCCGGCCGGACGGGCGCTCGCGCTGCGCCGGGCCCAGGGCGTGGCCGACCGGCTCAGCCAGCAGCTGGGCCGCGCGGCGCGGGTGGGCGAGGTATCGGCGGCGCTGGGGCGTGACGAGGAATGGACGGCGCGACTGCTCAGTCATCAGCCCCCGGTGCCGCTGCAGTTCGTCGCCGAGACGGTCGGCGCGGTGCCGCAGGCCTTCGACGACCGCGACGACCAATTGGTATTCCAGCGCCTGCTGCCCGAACTGGACCGGCTGCCGGGGGAGCAGCGGGAGGTGCTGCGCCTGAGGTACGGGCTGGCCGACGGCCGGCGCCACACCTATCGCGAGATCGCCGTCCGGGCCGGCACCTCACCCAGTTCGGTGCGCCGGGTCGAGCAGCGCGGCCTCGCCACCCTGCGCCGGTGGCACCAGCAGGCCACCCGGCCGGAGGCGGCCGCCGGGTGAGCCGGGGCTCCTACAAGCCGTTGATCGGAAGGTCCGGCGTGGTGGGGATCCGAAGGATCTCCTCCAGCCGGGCGAAGAAGGCCGGTCCGTCGACGCGCTCGAAGACTGTCGCGTTCGGGCTCAGACCGAACTTCGGCCAGGCCATCACGCTGGCACCCCTGGTGAGCGGCGAGGCCACCTCGATGTCGACCCGATAGCGGCTCTCCTCCAGCACCAGGTCGGGGTGCAGCACCGCGGCGAGGGTCATCGAGTCCGGGTGGGTGGAGCCGTCCACCCCTACCGACTCGTTGAAGTCGAGAGTGGTGTCGCAGACCGCCTTGAAGAACCGGGCGAGCGGGGTGTCGATGCCTGCCAGCCGGTCGTACCCTGCGCGATGGATGGTGGCGTCGCGCAGGGTGACCGGGTCCCAGGTCAGGATCCGCAGGTCGGCGAAGCCTGCCTCCATCACGATCTGGGCCGCTTCCGGGTCGACGTACAGGTTGTACTCGGCGGCCGGGGTGATGTTGCCCAGGCCGTTGTTGGAGCCGCCCATCACAGCCAGCGTCTTCACCCGGCCGGCGAAGCCACGGTCCATCACGACGGCGGTGGCGATATTGGTCAGCGGACCAATAGCGATGATGCTGACCTCGCCGGGTGCCTCGGCGGTGAGCCGGAGCAGCGCGTTCACGGCGTGCTCGTCCTCGAGCCGGGTGCCGGACTGGTCCATCGACAGCCCGCCGGAGCCGTCGCCGTGGACGTCCTCGGCCGAGGCCCACTCCCGCAGCATCGGACGCCGGCAGCCGGCGTGGACCGGCACGGAGCCGAGCCGGCCCGCGACGTTGAGCGTGAGGTGGGTGTTGGCGACCTGCTGGTCGAAGCCGACGTTGCCGGCCACCAGGGTGATCGCGCGCAGGTCGGCGACCGGGTCGAGCAGTCCCCACAAGATGGTGACGCAGTCGTCCTGGGCGGTGTCGGTGTCGATGATGACGGGCAGTCGCGGCATGGGTCTCCCTCGTGGTCAGTCGTGACAGGCGGCGTCGTGCCCGGCGGCGGGGCGCCAGGACGCTCGTTGGTGCCCGGTGCGGTAGCCGAGCCGATGGTAGATCCGGATGGCTGCGAGGTTGGCGGCCCAGACGCCGAGCGAGACCCAGTCCGCCCCCGCCGCGAGTCCGGCCCGGGTGGCCGCCGCGGTGAGCGCCGACCCCAGGCCGCGGCCCCGCGCGCCGGGTCGGACGCCGAGGCCTTCCAGGTGCCAACTCGTAGCGGTGGCGGAACCTCCCGGACGCGCGGCAGCGCCGATCACGCCGATCAGGACTCCCGCTTCGACCACCCCCCACCAGCCCACCTGGTCGGGAGCGTTCGGGTCGCCCCAGGTCTGCGGGTTCGCCTCCGCCAGGCAG
>JAEYUH010000153.1 GCA_023432725.1 Actinomycetes bacterium
GGATCCTTCACCGACGGCCCGGGACGCTTCCTCGGCATGCCTCCTCCTTCACGCGGACTTCGGTGGCCGGATACCCGAAACCTCCCCTCCCAAACCCGCCGGGCGGGAGAACTGCCTAGCGCTCGAGCGGCGAACAACCACCAGAGGTCGGGGCGCGTTGCTAGGGTGAACAGCGAGTCGCCCTGAAGGAGCGACGCGGTGCACAGCCGACCAGCGGCCCTCCGGGCATCGACGAGCTGGGGGTGAGCAATGAGTGTGGAGTCGGAGACGAATGCACTGGACGAGTCCTCAGGTCCCGAGCGGCTGTTCGGGTCGTCCCTCAGCGACACCGGCTCCACTGCAGCGCTCGCGGCGCGGATGATGGCCAGCGCGCAGACGGCCCGAGCGGTGTCCATCGACGCCGCGTGGCGGCAGGCCGTGATGCGGTCGATTCGCGATGGTCTGCTGATCTTCGACGACGCAGGGCTGGTGCTCGAACTCAACCAGGCGTTCACCGACCTGCTGGGTTACAGCATGGAGGACGGGCCGTTCCGGCCGCCCTACCCCTGGTGGCCGACCGAGCAGGAGGATCCCGAGGCCCTGGCCCAGATCAGGGCCGCTTACGACGACATCGTCCGGGGCGGGACCGTGGAGCTGGAGTACAGGTTCTACACCCGCGACCGTCGCCCGGTGTGGGTCCATTCCACCGGCGCGGCCATCCAGCACGAGGCGATCGGGACGACGCACCTGCGCATCCTGCGCGACACCTCGCGGGTTCGGGAGGCACGGGAACGACGCGCCGCGGCCGCCCGGGTGAGCCAGAGCTTCGCCACCGTTGACGATCTGGAGTCGCTGATCGGGATCGCCGAACACGGCTTCGGCCTCTTGTTCGACGGCGACTGCACGATCCGGATCGGCGCCGGCGACGACCGGCTCTGGTTCAGCGCGGACGATGCGGTGGACCCCGGTGCGCTGTCTCCGGCCGTACTCGCAGGCCTCGACGCCGAACCCAGCCCGGATGCTGTGAGCCTGCGGCCGGGCATCGTGCTGGTGCCGCCCACGCGAGACGTGGATTGCCGCGCCTGGGTGCAGTTCCCCCGTCCACGCTCCATCAGCGTCGAGGAGATGATCGCCGCGGACCTGCTCGCGACCGCGTTCGGCGCCGCCGTGCAACAGGTGACGACGATGCAGCGGGCAGCTGATCGCGAGGCGAATCTTCAGCACGCCGTCGAGAGCCACCGGCTGGTGGGGCAGGCGACCGGGATCCTGGTGGAGCGGCACCGACTGCTGCCCGGCGAGGCCTTCGATCGGCTCCGCAGGGCGAGCCAGCGGCGAAACCTCAAGCTGCGCGACGTGGCGATGAGGGTGATCGAGACCGGACTGGACCCCGAGGCCATCTGACCGACCATCAAACCCTCAGGTGTAGGGTCCGGCTGCGTCCTCGCTGCCCGCGGCGAGACGCAGCGGGACGGCCAGCCAGAGCACCGCGAAGACCCCCAGTGCCACCGCTCCAGCAACTACGCCGGAGGCCAGGTCGAGGACGAAGCCGAACACCAGGGTCACGACCATGACGACGGTCAGTGCCAGCAGCCCGAGCCCTGCCTTGGCCAGCCGGTCGCCGGCCAGCACGAGCACGTCCTTGGCGTGACGGCGGAACAACAGGCGGTGGGCGGTCACCGGGGCGACGATCAGACCGGTGGTCAGGGTGCCCAGCACCACGGCGGCGAGGAAGATGCCGAGCAGCGCGGGTTCGAGCTCGGCGAACCGGGCCTGGAACGGCAAGGTGAGCAGGAAGCCGGAGAGGATCTGGATCCCCGTCTGGGTGACGCGCAGCTCCTGGAGCAGCTCGGACCAGTTGCGGTCCAGCCGCTCGGCGGGCGACTCGTCCCGTTCAGGGTCGTCGGGAAGGTTCTGCCGCTGCTCGCCCATGCTCGCTCCTTGAGGCGTGTTGGGCGCGATGCTAGCGCGCCGCCGAACGTTGGGGGCAGGCCTCTCCAGCGCCTTCACACGAGCCGGCGGACGACGACCCGAGTGGCGCCGCGGAACCCGGGTAACGGGGCAGTGACGGGTGGGGTGGTGGGCCCGCTACCCCTAGGCCCGAGGTGCGTCGGTTGAAATTCCAGCCGGCGCACCGCTTCGCTTCCGGCCTTGTCAGCGCATTCTCGATGGCCTGAGGCCTCCCTGAGGGGCACATCGACCACCTCCAGGGGTATTGCAGTGCCGAAATCTCCATGGCAGAGTGACCCGAGTCAGAGCGGTTCAACCACGTGCCGACTCCGACCACGGCTCCGAGAGGAGACTGTCATGGCACGTGGACTTGCGCAGGCAACCACTGTCACCGAGCGCGAACAGCGCACCCGCCAACTCTTCACCGATCTTCAGTTGGCCACCCACCCAGAGCGCAGGCAGGCGGTCGTCGAGGAACTCGTCGAACTGAACCTTCCCCTGTGCGATGCCCTCGCCGGCCGTTACCTCGGCCGTGGCGCGGAACGCGACGACCTGGTCCAGGTCGCCCGCACCGCCCTCTTCCTCGCGATCGAGCGGTACCAGCCCGCAGCGGGCCGGTCGTTCGCATCGTTCGCCGTCCCGACCATCACCGGCGAGCTCAAGCGGTACTTCCGCGACCGGTGCTGGGTGGTGCGCCCGCCACGTCAGGTGCAGGAAGAGCGGGCGCGGGTCGTCCGGGCCCGGGCGCGGCTGGAGCAGGAGGCCGGCCGCGAGGTTACGGTGGCCGATCTGGGAGAGTACCTGGACGTCGACCAGCAACGGGTGAGCGAGTGCATTGGCGTCACCACCAGCTACCGTCCGCTCTCGCTGGAGGCGCCGGTTCACCAGGGCTCCTCGACGAGCCTGGGGGCATCACTGGCGGGCGACGACGACCTGGTCGGTGACACGATCGACAGGATCGACCTTCGACGGGCGCTGGCGACGCTGTCGGCCCGCGATCGGCAGGTTCTCAAGTGGCGCTTCGAGGAGGAATGCACCCAGAGCGAGATCGCCCGTCGGTTGGGCGTCTCGCAGATGCAGGTGTCGCGGATCATCCGGCGGTTGCTGGACCGCACCCGCGAACTGCTGGAGCCGGCACAGCCGCTGGCCAGCTGAAGCGAGACCCCTCGCGGAGTCGGTTAGAACCGGCTCCGCGGGGGGTATTGCACATCTAGACGTTCCACCGAAGTGAGGAGATGAAGATGGGTATCGACGACAAGGCCCGTCACGCCATGGAAGAGGCTGGCGGCAAGGTCAAGGAAGGCTGGGGCAAGCTCACCGATGACGAGCGCCTCGAAGCCGAAGGCAAGATGGATCAGTCCAAGGCTGACCTGAAGCAGGCCGGCGAGAACATCAAGGACAGCGTCGAGAACGCTTTCCGCGACGACAAGTGACGTAGGGAGGGCACATGGCCACCATTCTCTGGATTCTGGCAGTCATTCTCGTTGTGGCCGGCATCTTCGCGATCGTTCGCAAGCAGGTCCTGTGGGGCGTCGTCCTCATCATCGTCGGACTGCTCGTCGGCCCTGGTGGAGTGAGCGTCTTCACCTGACCGGGCGCGGTCCCCAGAGACCGCACCACACGCAATGCCCCGCGCCGCCCCCGGAAAGCGGGGCATTGCTGTGCGCCCCGGAATCGACGGGTTGGCATCCCCAACGGGATTCGAACCCGCGCTGCCGCCTTGAAAGGGCGGTGTCCTAGGCCGCTAGACGATGGGGACCTGACTCGTGAACTATACGGCCCGGTGCGAGGGTCGCCCAAACCTGCTCCAACCAGCACAGAAGCCCGGCCGGGGGGATGGCCGGGCTTCTGTCTGGGGTCGGACTGACGGTTCTTTGGGGGGAGGTCAGCCCGTGAACGACACGTGGACGTGGTCGTAGTGGTTGGCGGTGTCGCCGCCGCGGTCGGCCATGTGGACCCACTTGCCGCGGGTGATGGTGTAGTTGCGCTGCCGCCAGATCACGTACTTGACCTTGAGGGACTTGTTGTTGTCGATGAAGTACTCCGCGATCCGGTCGCCGAGCGCCTTGTTCTTCTTGTACGACGGGATCATGATGTCGATCGCCCGACCGTTGGGGTGGTCGGAGGAGTACGCGCTGGACGAACGCCACCCGTGGATCGTCTTGATCTCTGGGAACTTGTCCCGCACGACCAGGACGGCGGCCTTGCCGTAGGCCTTCAGCTTGTCGAGGCTGGCTGAGCCAAGGGTGGCCGGCGGTTCGGTGGTGCTCAGGTACTCCGACGAGACCCAGGCGAGTGCGCCGTTGAAGATGATCTGGGTGTACTTGTTCTTGGTCGGTCCGGTGGCCTGGAGCACGGTCCGGTGGGCAAGCGTTGCCAGCTTCGTGGACTCCACATCGGCGGCCTTGCGCACGTTCACGTCCGTGGCGTTGATGTAGCGCAGCCCGATCGAGACCGGGAGGGTCACCGTGGGGCCGGACGCGGCAGGCTTGAGGTAGCCGGTCAGGACCCAACCGATCTTGCCGGCGGCGACGACCTGGCTGTAACTGCCGGAGTGCTGGCCGGTCAGGCCGATGGTCGTCTCGGGAGCGAGGTTGGACAGCAGGGCTCCGGATTCGCTGGCGCTCTGGCGCATCGACAGGGTCGTCGTGGTGATGACGTTGGCCAGGGTGGGGTCAGTGGGCTCAGGGTCGGGATCGCCGCCGCCGGAGCTGGCAGGGGGAGCGACGTACTTGGTGTACAGCCACCGGATCGCGCCGTCCACCGTGACCTCGGTGAAGTCGCCGGACTTGCGGCCCGTGACGTCGACAGTGGTGCCCTTCTTGAGCACCTTCAGGATCTCGGAGGTGAGGCTCGGCGAGGTCCGCAGGTTCACGTTCGCGACGGTCGGCCGCTTCGCGGCCAGGCCCGCGGTGACGGGGGTGTCGGTCTTCTTAGTGAGCGTCACGTACTGCGCGTACACATAGGCCGTGCGGGCCTCGAAGCTGATCGGCTGCCAGCCGTTCGCCGCGGTGCCGTCCGCCTCAACAACCTGACCCTTCTTCAACGTGGTGAGGATCTTGTCGGAGGTGGAGGGGCCGGTACGGACATGGACCTCGGCGTTGGCCGCGTACAGGGTGGGCGCGGCGCCGGCGACGGCCGCTGTGGTGATGCCGGCGGCACCCAGCAGCGCCGTCGTCACGATCCAGACGATCGCGATCCGTGCCTTGCTCATCCGTGGTCCCTTCCTCGGGGGAAGTCGGTCAGGGTCAGGGGTGAGGCTCAGGGAGAGGTCTTCCCCGTGATGCCGGAGTCACATGTGACTCATGCGCCACACCTGTCCCTGAGGCCTCAGTGGTCGAGACTCTAGGCAGCGGGCAGCACCGCGGTCATGGCCCTGGTTGAAGGTTGTCGGCGGGTGAGCTCGAACTACATGGCTGTGATTTTTCGGTTGCGGGCAGGCCTAGGGTTGGGGTCATGGCGGTGGCGATGGACCCGGCGCGGTTCGAGGAACTGGTGGCCGAGGCGCTCGAGCAGATCCCTGCGAGGTTCAGGGAACTGGTCGAGAACTGCGTCGTCCTGATCGAGGACGAGCCTGACCCGTCCGACCCGGAACTGTTCGGTTACTACGATGGAATCCCCTTGTCACAGCGCGATTCCCAGTATGGCGTCGTGCTGCCGGACCGGATCTCGATCTTCCGTGGGCCCCTGCTGAGGTATTGCCGTGACGAGCATGAGGTGGTCGAGGAGGTGCGGATCACGGTGTGGCATGAGGTGGCTCATTTCTTCGGCATCGATGACCACGAGCTCGACGAGCTCGGTTACGCCTGAACGACGTTCAACCAGGGCCTCCAGCGGGGTCCGAAGTCACCTTCAGCAGTGGTTGAGACTCGCGGGCCAAAGCCTCCAGCGCTAGTTGAGACCTTGGGCGACCGGAAGCAGCACCCACGAGGTGTCCTCGTCGCTGACCCAGGTCTCGCACTCGCCGAGGGCTGTCGTCGGGAGGTAGCCCGCACGGAGGTCCTGGCCCGTCGCGAGGTTGCCCCCGGTCAGGGAGCACAGCGAGCGGCGCAGCCCCGGGTCGCCGAGTTCCACTGCCAGGGCCGGGAAGGTCTGCTGGACCAGGTTGGCTCGCAGCGTCGCGACTACCTCGCCGGAGACCTCGGGAGCCACCACCACCAGCGGGCGATCGGTGGCCTTCGCCAGCCGCACCGCAGGCAGCAGTTCGCGGATCGTCGTGACGTCCTCGGCGCAGACCAGGACGAGTGGCGACTCAAGGACGCACCAGCCGGTGCCGGGGTCGGTGACGAACCCCCGGTTCGGCCAGCCGGCGGGGAAGCTGGGCGCACCGTTCA
>JAEYUH010000157.1 GCA_023432725.1 Actinomycetes bacterium
CCCTCGGCAGGAATTCGCATGGCGATCACGCGTCCCTCCTTGGCCACCTCGATCGGGCCGTCCCCGGTTCGCGGTTTCATAGCTGCCATTGCTTACCTCACTTGTTCAGCTGGATCGAACACACCCCATTATTCCATCCCGCCATGACATGCCGCGGGTAGCGGGCGTTCTCCGACCTCGCACGCGCGTCGCGGTCAGTCCCTGGGCGTCTCGAGCTGGCTCGCCAGCCGGTCCAGCAGCTCGTCAACCTGCACCATCGAGTACCCGCGCGGGACGACGGCGAACCGCGCCTGCCTCAAGTCCTGGGCGGTGAGCCTGCCCTGTGGCAGGTGGGGCACCGGGGTGTCGGTCACGGTCGCCGGCAGTTCGCCGAGCCGGCCGCTGGCCGCAACGGCCGCCAGGCCGAGGACCGCCACGGCGATCATCCACAAGAACCACTCCACGCCGCGATCCTAGGACATCTGCGCTGACGCGTCCGTGGGCGGCTCCGGCAGCGGGTTGGTCACCAGCGCCACCGCCTCCTCGGGGTCGTCGGCCACCGAGAACATCTCCAGGTCCCTGGCGCTGATGTAGCCCGACTCCAGCATCTGGTCGCGCAGCCAGTCCAGCATCCCCGACCAGAACTCCGAGCCGTACAGCACGATCGGGAAGGACCTGACCTTGCGGGTCTGCACCAGGGTGAGCGCCTCGAACACCTCGTCGAAGGTCCCGAAGCCGCCCGGCATGACGATGAAGCCCTGGGAGTACTTCAGGAACATCACCTTGCGCGCGAAGAAATAGCGGAAGTTGATGCCGAGCGAGACGTACTTGTTGAGACCCTGCTCGAAGGGGAGCTCGATGCCGAGCCCGACCGAGGCTCCCCCGGCCTGCAGGGCACCCTTGTTGGCCGCCTCCATGATCCCCGGACCGCCCCCCGTGATGGTGGCGAAGCCCGCCTGGGCGAGCCGCCGTCCGATCTCGATCCCCGAGGCGTACAGCGGGTGCTTGCGCGGGGTCCGCGCGGACCCGAACACGCTGATCGCTGGTCCGATCTCGGCCAGGGTGCCGAACCCCTCCACGAACTCGGCCTGAATCCGCAGCACCCGCCACGGGTCGGCATGAGCCCACTCGGTGTCTCCCCGGTTGGCGAGCAGCCACTCATCCAGCGTCATCGGCTCGGCCTTCTCGCCACGGCGGACGACCGGCCCCTGGGTGCGCAAACGTTTGGTCACGGGCCCATCATCGCCCAGCCGACCCGCGCCGTCATCCGTCTCCGCGGTGCGCTCCCCCGCCCGCCCGGCCATGTCAGCCGAGCCAGCGCAGCAGGGCGTCCCGGCAGGAACGAAGGTCGCTGACCGAGCAGGCCTCGTCGTCGGCGTGCGCCTTGAGGGGATCGCCGGGGCCGAAGTTGACCGCGGGGACGCCGAGCGCGCTGAACCGTGCCACGTCGGTCCACCCGAACTTGGGCAGCGGGTCGCCGCCGACAGCGGTCAGGAAGTCCCGGGCGGCCGGACGGTCCAGGCCCGGCCGCGCGCCGAGCGCGAAGTCGATGAACTCGAGGTCGTAGCCGGCCATCAGCTCGCGGCAGTGGGCCAGTGCGTCGGCCTCGTCGCGGTCGGGCGCGAACCGGAAGTTCACCGTCACCGTGCACAGGTCAGGGATGACGTTGCCGGCGATCCCGCCGCGGATCTCGACCGCGTTCATCCCCTCGCGGTAGGTGAGGCCGTCCACCTCGACCTCCCGCGGCTGGTAGGCGACCAGCCTCGCCAGAACCTCGGCGGTGTCGTGGATCGCGTTGCTTCCCATCCACGACCGCGCGGAGTGGGCAGCCCGGCCGCGGGTGGTCACCACGTAGCGAAGGGTGCCCTGGCAGCCACCCTCGACCCGTCCGGAGGTCGGCTCCATCAACACCGCGAAGTCACCGGCGAGCGCCTCGGGGCGGGTGGCGGCGATCCGGTTGAGCGAGTTCTCGGTGGCGGCCACCTCCTCGTGGTCGTAGAAGATCCAGGTGACATCGCGGGCCGGCGCGGTGGCCAGCGCCGCCACCTGCACCATGACCGCGATCCCGCCCTTCATGTCGACGCTGCCGCGGCCGTACACCACCCCGTCCTGCAGTCTGGACGGCAGGTTGCCCGCCACCGGCACGGTGTCGAGGTGGCCGGCGATGACCACCCGCTGGGGGCGGCCGAGTTCGGTCCGTGCGATCACCGTGTCGCCGTCCCGCACCACGTGGAGGTGCGCCAGCGGCGCCAGCGCCTGCTCGACGGCGTCGGCAAGGGGGCCCTCGTTGCCGCTCACCGACTCGATGTCGACGATCTGGCGGAACAGGGTGACGATACTGTCACGCGGCTGCAGGCTCATGGGCCGTAGCCTACGGCCCGGCACACCCCACGAAGGGCGCGCCGACGCCGTGACGGGCGGTGCCCGAGCCCCCGCCGGCGCCCGGTCGGCTCCGGCGGCGCAGGTACGCTGTCGCCATGACACGACCCGCCTCCGGATGGGGCCTTGCCACGATTCACGACTCCGGCCAGGTGCTCGACACCTGGTTTCCCTCCCCTGCCCTGGGGAGCCCGGACGGCAGCGCTGCCCCGGCGAGCCTTGTCGCTGCGAGCCAGCGGGACGAGGAGCGAGAGGTCGAGTTGTCGCCGGTGCTGGTGGAGATCGATCTCGACTCCCCGCCCGCCTCCGTCCCTGACGCCTACCTGCGTCTCCACCTGCTGAGCACGAGGATCTGCGCCCCGCGCAGCATCAACCTGGACGGCCTGTTCGGGGTCCTGCCGAACGTGGTGTGGACCAACCACGGCCCCTGCCTGGTCGAGGACTTCGAGCGGACCCGGCTCGCGCTGCGCAGCGTCCGCGGTCACCTGACCATCTTCGGCGTCGACAAGTTCCCCCGGATGGTCGACTACGTGGTGCCGTCGGGGGTGCGGGTCGCCGATGCCGACCGGGTGCGGCTGGGCGCCCACCTGGCCAGCGGCACCACAGTGATGCACGAGGGCTTCGTCAACTTCAACGCCGGGACGCTGGGCACCTCGATGGTCGAGGGCCGGATCTCGGCCGGCGTCGTCGTCGGTGACGGCACCGACATCGGCGGCGGGGCCTCGATCATGGGCACCCTGTCCGGTGGCGGGCAGGAGCAGATCACGATCGGGGAGCGCTGCCTGCTGGGCGCCGAGTCGGGGGTCGGCATCTCGCTGGGCGACGACTGCGTCGTGGAGGCCGGACTCTACGTCACGGCGGGGACGAAGGTGCGGCTGGAAGGCGAGGTGGTGAAGGCGGCGACGCTGTCCGGCCGCTCCAGCCTGCTGTTCCTGCGCAACTCGGTGACCGGTGCCGTCGAGGCGCGGCCGCGCGCCGGCGGGGGCGTCGACCTCAACGCGGAACTGCATGCCAACTAGCGCGCGCCGACTGCCGGTGGCGGCCAAGGTTCTGGCGGCGGTCTCGGTGCTGGCGTTGGTGGCGATCGGCGCCGTGGTGTGGTGGGCGACGGCCACCAGGACCCCGCTGCCGATGGCCGACCGGTGCGCGGCCACCGTCGCGGGGCACACGGTGTCGCTGAACCCCGACCAGGCCTATTACGCGGCGTTGATCGCGGGCGTCTCGGTGAGGCGGGAACTCGTCCCCCGGGCCGCCAGCATCGCGCTCGCCACCGCCTACCAGGAGTCAGGCATCCGCAACCTCGACTACGGCCACGCCGACTCGATCGGGCTGTTCCAGCAGCGGCCCTCCCAGGGCTGGGGGTCGATCGAGGAGATCATGGACCCCTGGTACTCGGCGACCGCGTTCTACCGCGCGCTGGTCAAGGTGAAGTCGTGGCAGGACGGCGACATCAACGACGTCGCGCAGGCGGTCCAGCGCAGCGGCCACCCGGAGGCCTACCGCAAGCACGTGTCCAACGCCAGGGCGCTGGCCAGCGCGCTGACCGGCCAGACCCCTGCTGTCTTCTCCTGCTCGGTGCGGTCCCCCGGCTCTCCCGACCCGGACGGGATGTCCGACTATCTGACGAAGACCTACGGGAAGGCGGTCACGGTGACCGCCACCGAGGACGGGCTGCGGGTCGAGGCCCGCGACCCGCGGGCGGCGTGGTCGGTGGCCCAGGTCGCGGTGGCGGGCACCGCCCGCTACGGGCTGGAGAAGGTGTCGCTCGGCAGGTGGACGTGGACCCACAGCCCGTGGTCGCCGGCCGCCTGGCACGGCCCGTCCCCTGCGGTAGGGCCCACCGTGGTGTCGCTGGTGTTCCCTGCCGCCTGAGCGGACGGGGTCATTCCCCCCGCGCCGTCGCGAGCAGGCGGCGGGCGGCCGCCTCGATCCGGTCGTCGCGGGCGGTGAGTGCCACCCTGACGAACTCCCGCCCCGCCGGCCCGTAGAAGTCCCCCGGCGCGACCAGGATGCCCAGCCGGGCCAACCGGTCGACACTGGCGCGGCAGTCCTCGCCGCGGGTGCACCACAGGTACAGCGAGCCCTCGGAGTGCTCGACGCGGTACCCGGCGGCCTCAAGGGCCGGGCGCAGCAGCGACCGGCGGCGCAGGTAGCGGCCGCGCTGTTCGGCGACGTGGGTGGTGTCGGTCAGCAACGCGACCATGGCAGCCTGCACCGGGCCCGGCAGCATCATCCCGGCGTGCTTGCGCACCTCCAGCAGTTCCCCGACCAGCGCCCGGTCCCCTGCCACGAAGCCTGCCCGGTAGCCGGCGACGTTGGAGCGCTTGGAGAGCGAGTGGACGGCGAGCAGGCCGTCCAGCGAGCCGTCGTTGACCCGCGGATCGAGCACGGAGACCGGCTCGGCCTCCCAGCCGAACTCGCCGTAGCACTCGTCGCTGGCCAGCACCGCCCCCACCGCGCGGGCCGCGTCCACCCAGGCCCGGGTCTCGGCCAGGCTGAGCACCCGGCCGTGCGGGTTGGCCGGGGAGTTGATCCACACCAGCCGGGGACGGAGCCCGGCCAGGCGTGCCGGATCGTCGCACGGCACGGCGGCGGCCTGCGCGATCCGTGCCCCCACGTCGTAGGTGGGGTAGGCGATCTCGGGATGGACCACCACCCCGCCGCGCGCCGCGAGCAGGGTCGGCAGCCACGCGACGAGTTCCTTGGTGCCGATCACCGGCAGGACGTGGGCCTCGGTGAGCCCTGAGGCGTTCCACCGATCGGTGAGGTGTCCGACGATCGCGGCCCGAAGCTGGGGGGTGCCCCAGGTGGTGGGATAGCCGGGGGCGTCGGCGGCCTCGCTCAGCGCCCGCTGCGCCAGCTCGGGGGTGGGGTCGACCGGCGTCCCGACCGAGAGGTCGACCAGGCCGTCGGGGTGCGCGGCGGCGACGGTGCGGGCACCCGACAGCGTGTCCCAGGGGAAGTCCGGGAGGAGGTCGGAAAGGCTCACTCGCCCTGTGGCGGGAGCGCCGCCACCGTCGGGTGGTCGAAGTCGACGGGGCCGAGGCGCGCGGCGCCGCCCGGGGACCCGATCTCATCGAAGAAGTGGACGTTCACGTCGTAGTACTCGGCCTGGTCGGCGGGGACGTCGTCCTCGTAGAAGATCGCCTCGACCGGGCAGACCGGCTCGCAAGCACCGCAGTCGACGCATTCGTCGGGGTGGATGTAGAGCATCCGGTTGCCCTCGTAGATGCAGTCGACGGGGCACTCCTCGACGCAGGCGCGATCCTTGATGTCCACGCAGGGCAAGGTGATCACGTAGGTCATTGCTTCGAGCTCCTCCTCCGACGGCCTGTCGCCTACTGTACAACTCATGAGTAACCCGCCGAACGACACGCCGCACCAAGTCCCCACCCGGCAGGGAGTACGGGTAACGGTCCGGTTCCGCATGCCGGAGAAGGGGACGAAGGACGTCGTGGGGTTCGTCCTCGGCTCCGACGCCGAGACCATGACAGTGCTCGACAGGAAGGGCGCGGAGCACGTCATCCCGCTTGCCGCGATCGTCGCCGGGCACGAGGTGCCGGTCTCGCGGGGCAGGGACCCGCGGCGGATGCCGACCGACCTGCTGGACGCGATGGCGGAGCGCACCGGGGTGAGCGGGCGCAGGTTCGTGATCCGGCTGGCCGACCTGCTGCAGGGCAGCCAACCGCCCGCCCTTGTCGCCAGCCCCGAGGTCGCGACCGCCGACGGCGAGTGGGTGACCGCGGACCCCCACGAGCCGCTGGAGGAGGTGGCCTGGTGGGCGGCGCGGCTCGGCGTCCGCAGCATGCAGGTGCGCACCGACGATCCGGACACCATCGCCGCCCTGCTGGCGCGCGGGTTCACCGAGCTTCCCTGAGCCCGGGGTCGCCGGCTCAGGCGAGCCGCCACACCCCCACCGCCGGTCCGTCGGCGGACAGGTCCAGGCCGCCGTCGGTCACCTGCAACTGGGGCGTCGCCGCCAGCCGGGCGCCGTAGAGCAGTTCCGGCTCAGGCGTTGCGAGCAGCCAGCGGGGCAGCCGGACGCCGTCCCAGGCCGCTCTGGCGAGCAGGACGAGGATTCGCTCCCCCGGCAGCTCACGCAGGTAGCCCAGCGCGTCGTCGTCGACCACCACCCAGCGCAGCCCACCGTCGCACAGGGCGTCCGAGCTCTTGCGGAGCGCGATCAGCTGCCGGTAGACGGCGAAGGTCGCGGCGTCCCAGCGATCACCGCCGCCGGTGGCGATCTCGTCCCACGGCATGGTGGTGCGGCCCTGCTCGCCGGTCCGGCCCTGCGCGCCGCCCTCGTCGCCTGCGAACAGGGCCGGGATGCCGGGGTAGGTGAACAGGCAGGCCGCGGCGACCTCGGTGATCCGGCGGTCCCCGGTCAGGGTGGCGATCCGCGCCGTGTCGTGGGAGCCGAGCATGTTCCACTGCCGGACCGCGGTCTGCCACGGCACCGCGGCGTCGAAGTCGAGCATGGTCTCCACCACCGCCGGCCCACCGCGTCGCGGGATCGGGGCCGGGGTCTCGCTGAACCGCAGGTCGGTGTCGGCCCTGGTCAGCCACGACCACAGCGGTTTGGTGAAGGCCTGGTAGTTCATCACCGACTGCCAGCCGTCGCCCGGCACATCGCCGCTGACGTCGTGGAAGTGCTCGGCCACCAGCAGCCCGTCGGGGTTGGCGTCGACAAGGGTCGCCCTGGCTGCCCGGGCCACCTCGTGGTAGTAGTCGTCGGCCGCGTAGCGTCCGGTCATGTTGGCAACGTCGATCCGCCAGCCGGCCAGGTGGAACGGGGCTCGCATGAACCTGCCGACGACCGATCCGGGTCCGGACACCATCCGGTCCCACAGCTCGCGCGAACCCCAGTTCAGCTTCGGCAACGAGGGCACCCCCAGCCAGGACACGTACCCGGGCAGGTCGGACGCGGCGCGCGTGACGGGTTCGTCCCCCCAGTGGTGGGAGAGGCTGTCGACCCAGGTGGAGACGTCGATGGGACTGTCCTCTGCCCAGTAGTAGAACCCGGCCTCCACTGACTCCCGGTCGGCACTGGCGCGCTGGAACCACTCGTGGGTGACCCCGGTGTGGTTGGTGGTCAGGTCGCCGATCACCCGTATCCCGCGGGCGGCGGCGGCCGTGGCGAGCGAGGCGAGCGCCTCGTCCCCTCCCAGCAGCGGGTCGACCCGCGCGAAGGTGACCGCGTCGTAGCGGTGGCTGCTGCGGGCAGGGAAGAACGGTGTCAGGTAGATCAGGTCGACGCCGAGTTCGCCCAGGTGGTCGAGGTGCTCCTCGATCCCGGCCAGGTCGCCGCCGTAGAACTGGTGGCCCGTCGCCGGACCACCGGCCACCGGTTCGTCGTCCCAGCCGGCCGGTGCGGCCCACTCCGGCAGCGACCTGCTGTCGGCAGCGGCCGACCGGGCGAACCGGTCGGGGAAGATCTGATAGCCGACGGCGCGCGCCGCCCAGGCCGGGGCGGTCGGATGCACCGAGACCTTGAAGTCGCCGGCGTCGGTGACGTCACGGTCGAAGACCCCGCGCCCCGTCACCCACTGGTAGCCGCCCTCGCGCACCACCATCCAGCGGTACCCCACCACGGGGTTGTCCAGCGGCAGGTCCGCCTCGTACCAGCGCTCGTGCGCGTTCCCGGAGGCGAGGCGGGCGC